>JAEWEX010000489.1 GCA_023389135.1 Pseudomonadota bacterium
TCTTCGAGGCCACTTCGCGCACCATCTGGGCGCCCATGTTCTCGAACTTGTCCTCGAGCTCGATCTCCTTGGCGACGGTGACGCCGTCCTTGGTGATCCGCGGCGCGCCGAACGACTTCTCGATGACAACGTTGCGGCCCTTGGGGCCCAGCGTCACCTTGACGGCGTTGGCGAGTATGTCCACGCCGCGCAGCATCTTCTCACGCGCGTCGGTGGAGAACTTCACGTCTTTGGCAGCCATGTTCATGTCTCCCTGAATAGTGGGTGGAGGATCGCTCAGGCGGCCTTGCGGACGGCCGCCGCTGCCTCGATCACCCCCATGATGTCGCTCTCCTTCATGATCAGCAGCTCTTCGCCGTCGATCCTGACCTCGGTGCCGGACCACTTGCCGAACAGCACCCGGTCCCCGGGTTTCACGTCGAGCGCCACAAGAGCCCCCTGCTCGTTGCGGGCGCCGGGGCCGGCGGCGACGATCTCGCCCTCCTGCGGCTTCTCCTTGGCGGTGTCGGGGATGATGATGCCGCCGGCGGTCTTCTCGTCGGCCTGGACGCGGCGAACGACCACGCGGTCGTGGAGCGGACGGAACTTCATCGGCTCTTCTCCGTCTGAATCTGGTTTTCCTCGAAATGTTTCGACGGAAGGACCGGGCGCCCCATGAGGCGGCGCCGGGCCCCGTCGGCGAACGATTTGGGCGGCGCGAATTCGGGCTTCAAGAGGGGCGGTGGAATTTTTTGGCAGTCTCTTCAGAGAGTGCCAGACGGTGGCTGGACGTGCTGTCAGCACTCATCGTCGGTTGCTGACAAGCATCTGTAACAATTGAGGTTTTTCTTGATTTCCAACTTGCGGGGACAAGCTTGGAGGTCCACACTCCCATGCAGTGGGATCAGCAGGGAGACGCGACAGTGGCAACGCCCGACTTCGCCCGACAGATCGAGGGCTATGGACTCACCACGGCGGAAATCCTTTACCGCATGCCCGACCATCCCGGCCTGTTGCAGAGCTATGTCTGGCAGCAATACGACCTGGCGCCGAGATTTCCCGAGTTGCATCGCTTCCTCTCCTGGTGGCGCGAGCGGCTCGACGGGCCGCTGCACTCGGTCAAGGTCTGCCACAAGGGGCTGGTGTCGCCCGCCGAGTTCCGCGCCGTGGACGGCTTGATCCAGCTGCACTGACCGTCACGAAAGTTACACTCGCGACCGGAGGGGCGCGGTGGTAGCCTGCGGCCTCACGGAGGCTGCCAGTTGAACCACCACGCGCCGCGCACTTCGGCGGTTCTCGCGGCGCTGCCGGAGACCTTCACCGGCGACCACGTGGCGCTCGGCGACATCGTGGCGGCGCTGCGCCAGCGCGCCTTCGGCTTCATGATCCTGATCTTCGGGTTGCCAAACGTGCTGCCCGTGCCGCCGGGTATCCCCACGCTGTGCGGGCTGGTGCTGACTTTCCTGTCGATCCAGCTCCTGATCGGGCGGACCTCGATCTGGCTGCCCGAGCGGATCATGCGGCGGGCCGTTCCGCGCTCGGTGCTGCTGGCGCTGGCGCATCGCGGCGGGGCGCTGGTGCGTCGAGTGGAGGCTGTGATGCGGCCGCGCTTCGAGGCAGCGACCGGACCGGTGGGCCGACGCATCGTCGCGGCCATCGTCCTGCTGCTGGGCGTCGTGTTGTGGCTGCCGTTCCCGGTTCTGGGCAGCCTGCCTCCGGGCATTGCCGTCTGCCTGCTCGGGCTGGGATTGATCGAGCGGGACGGGATCATGGTGGCGGCCGGTGCGGTGGCGGCCGTGGTGGCGGTGGCGGTGACCGGCGGCATCACCGTCGCCATCGGGATGGCGGGGATGTCCCTGTTCTGACGCGCTGCGGTGCGGCCGGCCGCTACCCTCGGCCGACAAAGGGCATGTTGGTGGCCATCACCGTCATGAACTGGACGTTGGCCTCCAGCGGCAAGCTCGCCATGTAGACCACCGCCGAGGCGACGTGGGCGACATCCATGCGCGGCTCCGGCGCGACCTGGCCGCTGGCCTGGATCACGCCCTTCGCGATCCCGGTGGTCATGTCGGTCGCGGCGTTGCCGATGTCGATCTGGCCGCAGGCGATGCCATGGGCGCGGCCGTCCAGCGAGGTGGATTTGGTCAGGCCCGTGATGGCGTGCTTGGTGGCGGTGTAGGGCGCGGAGTTGGGCCGCGGGGCGTGGGCGGAGATCGAGCCGTTGTTGATGATGCGGCCGCCCTTGGGCGACTGCGCTTTCATGATGCGGAACGCGTGCTGGGTGCACAGGAACGCGCCGGTCAGGTTGACGGCGACCGACGCCTGCCAGTTCTCGAAGGTGACCTCATCCACCGGGGCGGAGGGCGTGAACGCGCCGGCGTTGTTGAACAGAAGGTCGAGGCGGCCGAGGGTCGAAATTGCCGCGCCGAACAGGGAAGCCACCGCCGCCGGGTCGCCGATGTCCGCCGGGATCGCAATTGCGCGTCCGCCTGCGGCTGCGATGTCGTCCGCGACGTGGCCGAGCGGCGCCTGCCTCCGGCCCGTGAGCGCCACCGCATAGCCATGTTCCGCCAGCGCCAGCGCCACGGCGCGGCCGATGCCTGTCCCGGCACCGGTCACGAGGGCGACCTTCCCTGAAACCGTCATTAAATATTCCCCCTCCCGGGCCCTGCAACCATTCCGGCTGCCGAACGTTCATGTCTCACGCCGGGCATGGTGGAGGGCGAAACGCTTCTCCGCAACGCCCGGCGGGGCTGGCGGAGGCGCAGCATTGCGCCGGCGATCCGCCGCCCGACGGAAACCGCATTCCGTGGCGTTGAACCCGGACATCCCCGGGGAACGGGCGTCGGCATCGCCGGCAACGAGCCTTGGCGCGCGCCGGCACAGTCGCGGTCATGCAAACGAGGCGACAGCCCGCCAGCGGGCAGCACAAGGAGACGTGAGATGAAAGGCATCCTGTTGTGGCTCATCGGCATACCGATCCCGATCATCATCCTGATCTACCTGCTGTTCTGATCGGATAACCCGGTCCGCGACGAAGGTTCGCGGCCGTTTCGTCAAGTGGCTCGCCCGGCCCCGTCATCCTCATGGAGAGAACATCAGGTTCCAAGCAGGCCACCCCGCGATGGGCAACGCAGGACGCGGATCGCGGCAGCCAGTCAGGAGAATAAGGTCATGAACGTCGCGGAAGCAGGAAGACAGGCGGGGCTGACGGCGAAAGCGGTACGCTTCTATGAAGCCGAGGGCCTGCTCCGGCCCGCCCGCGCCGCCAACGGCTACCGCATCTACGGAGACGAGGACGTCCACCGGCTGCGGTTTCTCGCCAGATCGCGCGCCCTCGGTTTCTCGATCGAGGATTGTCGCCGACTGCTCGACCTCTACGACAACAAGGGACGCTCGTCCTCGGAGGTCAAGGCGCTCACCGAGAACCGGATCGGCGACATCGACCGGCGGATCGCCGAGATGCGCGAGATCAGGCGCGTGCTGATGCAGCTGTCCAATTCGTGCCATGGCGACAACCGGCCGGACTGTCCCATCCTGGATGATCTCGCCGAAGAGCCGATGCACCAGCGCACGGACGACGCCGCCTGATCTCAGCGCGGGCCGTATGGTGGTCTGGGGATCGCCATATGGGCTGCGCGCAGCGCCGCGGACCAGCGTTCCCGCAGGTCGTGAAAATAGGGCTCTCCAGGCTCGATGCGGTGGGATACTTCCGCGGCGAGCGCATCCCGGCGCACCAGCGCGATGTCGATGGGCATGCCGACGCTCAGATTGGAGCGCATGGTCGAATCCATCGAAATCAGGCCGATCTTGAGCGCGTCGTACGGCTCAGTATCGAACGAGACGGCGCGGTCGAGGATCGGCTTGCCGTATTTGTGCTCGCCGATCTGGAAGAACGGCGTCTCCGGCGTCACCTCGATGAAGTTGCCGGCGGCATAGATCTGGAACAGGCGCAGGCGCCCTCCCGCGATCTGGCCGCCCAGCAGGAACTGCACATCGAACGACGCGCCCACCATCTCCAGGCCCCGGCCGTCGATGCGGTAGACCTCGCGAATGGCGCGGCCGACGAACTGTGCGACCTTGAACATGGAGGGCTGGTCATAGACCGTCTCCATGCGGCCATCCTTGGCCTCGATCCCGTCATTCAGCAAGCTCACCACGGATTGCGTCACCGACAGGTTGCCGGACGCGGCCATTGCGACGAAGCGCTCGCCTGATTTCTCGAAGATGTGGAGCTTGCGGAATGTCGCGATGTTGTCGACGCCGGCATTGGTGCGCGTGTCCGCGACCATCACCAGACCATCCCTCACCAGTATGCCGACGCAGTAGGTCATGAGCTGGTCCCGCGCTGCCGTTGCCCAGGGTGCACTACGCGCACAGCGCCCCGGCCGCAATGGGGTCGATGGCCGCGGAGCATGGGACGCTACTGGTCGGTGACCGAGAGCGCCACATGCAGGTGCTCCGCCTCGCCGCCGTAGCGCGAGCCGCGGATCGGGGCCGCGTTGAGGTAGTCGAGACCTACCGCCACCCGGACATGTGCGGCCGTGGCGCAGATGCCGTTGGCGGGATCGAACGACACCCAGCCGAGATCGTCCACATAGGCCTCCGCCCAGGCGTGACTCGCCTCCTGGTCGTCCACATCGTCGCCGCGGCGGAAGTAGCCGGAGACGTAGCGGGCCGGGCTGCCCATATGGCGCGCCGCCGCCAGGAAGACGTGGGTGAGGTCCTGGCAGACGCCGCGCTTCATGGCGAAGGCCTGCGCGGCGGTGGTGGAGGCGTCGGTGGGCGCGGTGTCGAAGGCAACGTCGCGGTGGATCGCCGCCATGAGTTCATGGAGCCGGCGCAGCCGGTCGGGGCCCGCGGCTGCGGCGACCTCGTCGGCGAATGCGGCGAGCGCCGCGTCGGGCTCGGTCAGCGGCGTTTCGCGCAGATACAGCGCCGGGGCGAAGCGTTCGACCGCGCCGGCGATCACGCCGTCGAAATTCTCGGTCTGGATCTCGCCCTCCGCCAGGATGGTGAGGCTGTCGCAGTTCTCGACCGTGAACGTGTGGGTGATGTTGCCGAAGGCGTCTTCGGCCTTGGTCATGCGCGCGGTCTGGTCGATGTCGATGTGCCACGAGATGACCGTCTGTCCGGCATGGTCGCGCGGCATCTTCCGCAGCGTCTGGATGACGCGGGTCGGCGGCGTGGCATACCGGTAGCTGGTCTCGTGCCGGATGCGGATGCGCATGCGGGTCGTCTCCCCGGCGGTCGGGCCGCTGCCCTCAGGTCAGATACTGGTCGGTGATCGCGGCACCGAGCCGGTTGTTGCCGGCGATGAAGTCCAGGATGAACTCGTGCAGTCCGCTCTGGAAGACCTCTTCGATGGTGGTGTTGTTGAGCCGCGCCCGCGCGGCGCGAGCCTGGCGCTGGGCAGGGCCCTGGATGCCGTAGGCCTGGGCGAGGTTGTCGAGATAGCGCACGGTGTTGCCGTAGCAGGCGGCCAGCGAGCGGGGCATCTGGGCGTTGAGGATGAGGAGATCGGCGACCAGCCAGGGCTTCAGGCTCTGGCGGTACACCCAGTGATAGCTGGTCACCGCGGAGACCGCGCGCAGCACCGCAGTCCACTGATAGTAGTCGAGGCCGCCGCCGACACGCTCCGGCTCCGGCAGCAGGACATGGTACTTCACGTCGAGGATGCGGGCGGTGTTGTCGGCGCGCTCGATGAATACGCCCAGCCGGGAGAATGCGTAGATGTCGTTGCGCAGCATGGTGCGGTAGGCGGAGCCGTCGATCTTGAGCGAGGTCTCCTTCACCCATGCGAGGAAGCGCGCCAGCTCCTCGCCTGTCAGGCTGCGCCCTTCCATGTCCTTCAGCTCGAGCCATGCGCCGTTGATGGCGGCCCACATCTCGCCTGTCAGCGCCGTGCGCACGGCGCGGGCGTTGGTGCGCGCGGTGCGGAAGCAGCTGCGGATGGAAGATGGATTGTCCTCCGAGAACACCAGGTAGTCGACAACGGTCTCGGCGGTCGCCTCGTCGTGCACGGCGCGGAAGGCGTCGCCGCAGCCGGCAGTGGCCACCGCGCTCTCCCACTCGTTGGTGCTGCCCCCATAGGCCACGGGCAGGGATGACAGGCGCTGCGTGGCTTCGAGGATGCGGGCGAGCGATTCCGCGCGCTCCACATAGCGGGACATCCAGAAAAGATTGTCGGCGGTGCGGCTCAGCATGTGGTGTCTTCCCGCCTCACTGGTCCAGCACCCAGGTGTCCTTGGTGCCGCCGCCCTGGCTGGAGTTGACCACCAGCGACCCCTCCTTGAGCGCGACGCGGGTGAGCCCGCCCGGAACGATGCGGATGCCGTCGCTGCCGGTCAGGACATAGGGCCGCAGGTCGACATGGCGCGGCGCGACGCCGCTTTCGACGAAGGTGGGGCAGGTGGACAGCGCCAGCGTCGGCTGGGCGATGAACCCGTCCGGGTCGTGGCGCAGCTTGTCGCGGAACTTCTCGATCTCGGCCGCGGAGGCGTGGGGGCCGACCAGCATGCCGTACCCGCCGGATCCGTGGACCTCCTTGACCACCAGCTCGGGCAGGTGGTCGAGCACATATTTCAGGGCGCCCGGCTCGCGGCAGCGCCAGGTCGGGACGTTGTTCAGGATCGGCTCCTCGCCGAGATAGAACTTCAGGATCTCCGGCATGTAGCTGTAGATCGCCTTGTCGTCGGCGACCCCGGTGCCGACCGCGTTGGCGAGCGTGACATTGCCGCTGTGATAGGCCGACATCAGGCCTGGCACGCCCAGTGCCGAATCCGGCCGGAACACCAGCGGATCCAGGAACTCGTCATCGAGCCGCCGGTAGATGACGTCGACGCGCTGCGGCCCTTCCGTGGTGCGCATGTAGACCTTGTCGTCCTTGACGAACAGGTCTGAGCCCTCGACCAGTTCCACGCCCAGCTTGTCGGCCAGAAAGGAGTGCTCGTAATAGGCCGAGTTGTACTGTCCGGGCGTCAGCACCACGACGGTGGGGTCCGCGGGCGCCGAGCGTGGCGCCACCGACTTGAGCGTCGCCAGCAGGTCGTCGGCGTAGTTCTCCACCGGCGCCACGCGGTGCATGGCGAACAGCTCGGGGAACAGCCGCATCATCACCTCGCGGTTCTCCAGCATGTAGGAGACGCCGGACGGCGTGCGGGCGTTGTCCTCCAAGACATAGAACGTCTCGGGATCGACCCTGACCACGTCGATGCCGGCGATCTGGACATAGATGTTGTGGGGCACGGCCTTGCCGGCCATCTCCGGCCGGTAGGCAGGGTTGCCGTAGATCATCTCACGCGGGACGATTCCGGCCTTCAGGATGTCGCCCTTGCCGTAGACGTCGGCGAGGAAGCGGTTGATGGCGGTCACCCTCTGGGAGAGGCCTTTGGTCAGCCGCTCCCACTCTGCGCCGGTCAGGATGCGCGGGATGATGTCGAAGGGGATGATGCGCTCCTGCGCCTCCTTCTCCCCGTAGACCGCAAAGGTGATGCCGATGCGCCGGAACAGAAGTTCAGCTTCCTGCCTGCGGTAGGCGAGGAGGTCGTGGGGCACGGTGCGAAGCCACTCGGCGAGGCCCTGGTAGGCCGGCCGGACCTCGTCGGGCCCGACCGTCATCTCGTCGAAGCTGGCCGTCATGTAGTCCCCTCGTATACGCGCATTGCGACGCATTTCATTCCGCGCATGCTAGCCGGCATTGGGCGCAATGCAAAAGGGCCCCCCAAGCCTCATCGCCGCATGCCGAGGCGGCGAAGGAAGTCGAGTATGCGGCGGCCGGCCTCGACGGGGGCAAGCGCCGTGAGGTCGGGGCGGCCGGCGGGCCGGACCTGCGACAGGGCGTGTTCCAGGACGACAGGGGTCAGCGGCAGCGCAAACAGCCGTACCCAATCGGGCCCGGCGATGCTCATGATATCGCGGGCGTAGGGCTGGTCGGATGTCAGGACCGGCACGCCGAGCGACAGCGCGTGGACCAAGGATCCAGAGTGGACATGCCCGTTGAACGCCAGCACGGCCAGGTCGGCGGCGGCGGTGCTGTCCGCCAGGTCCTCCGGCGACAGCAGGCGGAAGTCGAGCAGGATGCGGGCATCGTCCGCCGCTGCCCGGCGCATAGCATCGGCAACGCGCTCGCCATAGGGCATGCCGGCCACCAGGAGACGGTCCAGCGGCGAGGCAAGCCCCCTGAACGCGGCGATCAGTTCGCCCGTGCCCTTGTACTCGGAAATGAATCCGATCTGCACCGCAAGGCGCCCGCCCTCGGGCACACCGAGGCCCGCCCGGGTGGCTGCTCTGCGATCATGCGCGCGGGGCTCGTCGGGATAGGCGGGATGCCAGAAGTAATCGCGGGGCTTGCCGGCGAGACCGGGGTAGCTGCCGATGGCCTGCGGCGCGGTCGATGGACTGAGCGTCAGCGCACCGTCGGTCAGCCGGCACAACAGGTCGGCGTAGACGCGCCAGGCGGCGTTGCGGTCCCGCGGCGCGATCTGGGCGTTGTGGACGACCCATACGATCCGGATGCCCCGCATTCGCAGCCAGCTCAAGGCTGCGAGAACACGCGCCATATGCGCCGGACGCGCGAATCTGCCTGATGTTCCCCAGTGCACGTTCTCCGGCCAGTGCATCAGAAGCGCATCGAGCCGCTCGTGGCGCGCGATCCAGGGGTCATCGACGTCGACGACTTGGGCGCCGGCGCACTCGATCCCGTCGGCCAGGATGCGGGAGAACGGATTGGCCCTTGTGCGTCGCCCCGGCCAGGTGCCGATGCGCGGACGCGCTTCGGCGTCTCCGGCGCTCAAAGAAGTCCCAGCCCCTTGAAGCTGGCATGCCCGTCACGGCCGACGATGATGTGGTCGTGCACGGCGATGCCGAGCGGAGCGGCGATGTCGGCGATGGTCTTCGTCATGCGGATGTCGGCCTGGCTGGGCGCCGGGTCGCCGGAGGGATGGTTGTGCACCAGCACCAGCGCGCTGGCGGACAGTTCCAGCGCGCGCTTGACCACCTCGCGCGGATAGACCGGGGTGTGGTCGACCGTGCCGCGGCCCTGCACCTCGTCGGCGATCAGGCCGTTCTTCTTGTCGAGGAACAGGATGCGGAACTCCTCCCGCTCGGCGAACGCCATGGCCGCACGCACATATTCGAGGACCGCCGTCCATGACGACAGCGTGGCACGCCTCGCCACCGAGCCACGCGCCAACCTCAGGCCAGCCGCTTCCACCAGCTTCAGGTCCGTGATGACGGCCTCCTTGACGCCCGCGACCTCCATGAGCCGGGCGGGCGGCGCGGCGAGCACCTCGCCGAAGGAGCCGAAGCGGCGCAGCAGATCCTTGGCCAGACCCTTGACGTCGCGTCGCGGGATCGAGCGGAACAGCACGAGCTCCAGGAGTTCGTAGTCCGGAAGGGCGTCGGCGCCGGCGCTGCGGAAGCGGGCCTTGAGGCGCTCGCGATGGCCGAGCCAGTCGGGCGCGGCCTCCTCCAGCCCCGTCCCGCCCGGCCCTTCATCGCTCATGCCGACTGCCGGAACTCGGGCTTGTGGAGCCCGCGGGGCGACAGCGTGAATATTTCCACGCCGGTCTCGGTCACGCCGACGCTGTGCTCAAACTGCGCCGACAGCGAGCGGTCGCGGGTCACCGCGGTCCAGCCGTCGGAGAGCACCTTCACATGCGGTCGCCCAAGATTGATCATGGGCTCGACCGTGAACAGCATGCCGGGTTTCAGCGTCACGCCCTCGCCGGGGCGTCCGTAGTGGAGGATGTTGGGCTCGTCGTGGAACAGGCGGCCCAGGCCGTGGCCGCAGAAGTCGCGCACCACCGAGCAGCGCTCGCCTTCTGCGTAATCCTGGATGGCCGCGCCGATGTCGCCGGTCGTGCCGCCGGGGCGGATGGCGCCGATGCCGCGCATCATGGCCTCGTGGGTCACCTCCACCAGCCTTTCCGCCCGGCGGGGGATGTCCCCGATGGCGTACATCCGGCTCGAATCGCCGTACCAGCCGTCGACGATCAGGGTGATGTCGACATTGACGATGTCGCCATCCTTGAGCGGCTTGTCGTTGGGCATGCCATGGCAGACCACGTGGTTGAGCGACGTGCACAGCGAGTGTCGGTAGCCGCGGTAATGCAGCGTCGCCGGCATGGCCCCGTGGTCCATGGCGAATTCGAAGGCGGCGCGGTCCAGCGCCTCGGTCGCGACGCCAGGCGCCGCGAGATCGTCCATCAGGTCCAGGGCCTCGGCCGCCAGGCGGCCGGCCTTGCGCATGGCGGCAAACGCCTCCGGCCCGTGCAGCTTGATCTGGCCCGTGGTCTTTCGGTTGGCGGACAGCGTCGCGTCGATGTAGTTGGTCATAAATTATCCGGTCCCGGCTGACAGCAATCTATGCGATCGCGCGCGCGGAACAAGACGCCGGCGCGGCCTTGGCCGCCGTGCGTGGCCGGTGCTAAGAGGCACGCGGCCGCCGCGGAGCGCGAGATTGACCACAGACGACGACAGCCACCGTCCGTTCGGCGCCTTCGCGCCTTCGCCCGCGCTCGCCCGCATCATCGGATGGACGCGCGCCATGCCCGACACCTGGATCGGCCGGCGCGTCGCGTTTACGCTCCGGCGCTGGGGGCTGAGGGGGCTGGCGGTGCCGGTGGACAGCGAATCGCTCGGGGTGCGCTTTCGCCTGCACCCGTTCGACAATGTCTGTGAGAAGCGCATCCTGTTCACGCCGCAATATTTCGACGCCCGCGAGCGCACTCTGCTGACGGCCCACATGGAGCGGGCAGGGGCGGGAGCCGTGTTCATCGACATCGGCGCCAATATCGGCGGCTATTCGCTGTTCGTGGCGCGGCATGCTCCGGGCTGCACCGTGCTGGCCGTTGAGCCGCAGCCGGAGGTGTTCGACCGGCTGACGGCCAATATCCGCAACAACCCCGGCGGCAGGGTCAAGGCGGTAGCCTGCGCGGTGGCCGACCGCGACGGCGAGGCCACCATGTTCCTCGACCACCGCAATCGCGGTGAATCCGGCCTGAAGATCGTCCGGCCGGACCACTCCGGGGGCGAGACCATCACGGTTCCCGTCAGCACGCTTCGCTCGCTGCTGGAGCGCGAGGATATCTCACGGATCGACGCTCTGAAGGTCGATGTGGAGGGCGCCGAGGATCTTATTCTCGAGCCTTTCTTCGCCGGGGCGCCGCAGTCGATGTGGCCGGGAATGGTCATCATGGAGAACGCCCGCATGCGCTGGCATGTGGACCTGATCCAGATGCTTGAGGCGCGGGGCTATCGCGTGAAGGCCCGCACCAAGCTCAAGGTCGTTCTCGCCCGCGACTGAGCCTGCGACGCCGGCGGCGGACCCGGCAGTGACAGCCAGCCATTCGCG
>JAEWEX010000042.1 GCA_023389135.1 Pseudomonadota bacterium
CCCGCGACCAGCTTCTCGATCTCCGCGCGCGGCGTGACGCCGCCGGTGGGATTGGCGGGCGAGTTGAGGATCAAGAGCCGGGTCGCCGGCGTGATCAGCGCCAGCGTCTCCGCCGCGGAGAAGGCAAAACCGTTCTCCTCGCGGATGGGCACCGGGACCGGCTTCGCGCCCGTGAACTCGATCATGGAGCGGTAGATCGGGAAGCCGGGGTCGGGATAGAGGATCTCCGCGCCGGGCTCGCCGAACATCAGGATCGCCATGAACATGGTGACCTTGCCGCCCGGCACGATCATGACCGCCCCGGGATCGACCTCGACGCCCAGCCGGCGATGGAGGTCGGCGGAGACCGCCTGCCTGAGCGGGGCGATGCCGGTGGCCGGCGTGTAGCCGTGATGGCCGTCCCGCAGCGCCTTGATGGCCGCCTCGACCACATGGGGCGGGGTCGGGAAGTCCGGCTGGCCGATGCCGAGATTGACGATGTCGCGGCCCTGGGACGCAAGGTCGGTGGCGCGCGCCAGCACGGCGAACGCGTTCTCCTCGCCGATGCGGTCGAAATTGGACACAGTCCTCATGCAGCGCCTCCCATGCGCTTTGGCGGCCATGGCGCCTCCTTGAGCGGGGTCGGCGGGGCGCCGCCCTCGTGCCAGGCCAGAAGGTTCTTCATGGCGAGCTCCGCCATGGCGTCGCGGGTCGCCACCGATGCGGAGGCGATGTGCGGCAGCAGCACCGCATTGGGACAGTCCACCAGAGCCTGCGGCACCCGCGGCTCGTCGGCGAACACGTCCAGCCCGGCGGCCAGGATGGCGCCGGACCGCAGCGCGTCGGCCAGCGCCGCCTCGTCCACGGTGGAGCCGCGGCCGCAATTGACGAACACGCCCTGCGGGCCCAGCGCCTCGAACACCTCGCGGCCGACCATGTTGCGGGTGGCGGCGCCGCCGGGCGCGAGCGAGACCAGCGTGTCGACCTCGCGGGCCAGGGAAATCAGGTCGGGGACGTAGCGATAGGGGACGTCGGGCTGACGGTTGCGGCCGAAATAGGCGATCGGCACGCCAAAGCCCTCGATGCGGCGCGCGACCGCCTTGCCGATGCGGCCGAGCCCGACGATGCCGACCGAGCGGCCGCGCATGGTGCCGGGGCTCAGCGGGAACTCCCCCTTCAGCCACTGTCCCGAGCGCAGGAACGCGTCCGCCTTCGGGAGTTCGCGCAGCGTCGCCAGCAGCAGCGCGACGGTCAGGTCCGCGACCTCCTCGGTCAGCACGTCCGGCGTGTTGGTCACCGTGATGCCGACCTTGCCCGCATGGACCGCGTCCACGAGGTCGTAGCCCACGGAGATGTTCACGATCATCTCCAGCGCCGGCATGCGGTCCATGAGGGCGGCGTCCATGCGCAGCCCGCCGGAGGAGACGATCGCCTTCACGCGCGGCGCGACCTCGGCCAGCATCTTCTCGCGGTCCGGCGCCTCCCACAGGCGGTGGACCGTGAAGCGCGGCGCAAGCGCGGCGTCGACCAGCGGGCGCTGCGGACCTGCGAGCAGGATTTCGGGCTTGTCCAAGGTCATGTCTCCCCGAGGCGTCGGTTGCGGGCACCCTATCCGCCGGCCGGGCCCGGCCGCAACGCCGCAGGCGGCAAAGCTCATTGGCGGCGGCGGCTCACAGGTCCGTGGCGCTCTTCACCTTGCGCTCGCGAAGGAAGACGTAGAGGCCGGAGCCGACGACGATGGCCGCGCCGGCGACCGTCCATATATCCGGACGGTCGCCGAACACGAGCCAGCCGAGCGAGGCCATCCAGACAAGCTGGAGATAGATGAACGGCGCCAGCGCCGCGGCGGGCGCCCGGCGATGGGCGATGATCAGCAGCAGGTGGCCGACGCCGCCCAGCACGCCCAGCACGCACATCAATCCGAGGTCGAACGCGGTCTGCGGCGTGATCCAGACCCCCGGCAGGGCCGGCATCACGGCGAGCGTGCCGATCATGGGCACGTAGAGGAAGCTGGTCCACGAGCTGTCGGTGGACCCCACCATGCGCGTCAGCAGCGAATACAGGGCATAGAGAAACGCACTGGAGATCGAGATCAGATAGGCGGGCTGCCATTCGGCGATGCCCGGCCTGGTCACGACCATCACACCCACAAGCCCCACGAAGATGGCCGCCAGCCGGCGCGGGCCGACCCACTCGCCGAGCATCGGGCCGGCGATGATGGCGATCAGCAGCGGCGTGGTGAAGAAGATGGTGATGGTCTGGTCGAGCCTGAGCGTCTGCAATGCCCAGAAATTCAACAGCGTCGTGCAGGCCAGCAGGACGGAGCGAACCAGCTGCAGCATGGGCCAGTTGGTGCGGTAGCCCCCGGGAACGGACCACGGATTGACCATGACGACCGCCAGCACGGCATGGCCGGCGAAGCGCGCCCACGCCACCTGGGCGGGGTGGTAGGTCTCGCCCAGATGCTTGGCAGAGGCGTCGAGCAGGGAGAACAGGAACAGCGCGGCCGACATCAGGCCGATGGCGACCATGCGCTGCCGGGCGGCCGCGCCCGCCGGCGCCGGCGCATTGGCGTCCGGACCTTCCGGCAGCATGGTCATCGCATCTCCTGGCCGGGGCCTGCCCTTCCGGCGCCGAACACTACCCTATCGCGCCGGCCCGTGGCGGCGCGCAGCCGCGCGTGGGGCGGGACCGGCCCATGCCGACCGCGCATGGCCGGGGAGGTCACTCGATGTCGTCGTCATCGGGACCGATGTCGTCGGCAGCGGCGTCGGAGGCGCCCGTCAGGCCCGA
>JAEWEX010000129.1 GCA_023389135.1 Pseudomonadota bacterium
GGCTGCCCATGGTCCAGAACACGATGGCCTGCAGCGTGTCGGCGCTGCCGACGAACTGCACGAGCCACACCAGCGCCTCGCAGGTGAAGTAGATGGCGATGCCGAACAGCACGACCGTCTCGGTGGAGGCGCCATAGGCGCGTGTCAGCGCCTGCACCAGCAGGATCGAGGCGGCGGCGAAGACGAAGGCCGCCACCGGCACCACATAGGTCGCGCCGATGCCGAACCCGTCCAGGCCGAAGGCGATGGCGAGCGCGGCGCCGAGGGTCGCGGCCGCCGAGACGCCCAGCGTGAACGGGCTCGCCAGCGGATTGTTCAGCACGGTCTGCATCTCTGCGCCGGCCAGCCCCAGCGAGGCGCCGACCAGGACGGCCATCACCGCATAGGGCAGTCGCACCTCCCACAGGATGACGCGCTGGCCGCGCTCCAGCGCGGCGGGGTCGACGATGCCGCGCAGGATGTCGGCGACGGCGAAGGGCGCCGGGCCGGTGGCGACGTCGGCGAGGACGCAGCAGGCGAGCGCCAGCGCCATGGCCGCCACCGTGGCGACCCGCAGGCGCACGAAGCGGGCATAGCTGCGCGCCAGCGGCGCCCGCGCCGGATCGTCGAGGCGGACGGTCACTTCAGCGAGACCCAGTACGCGCCGTCGAGCTCGAACGGCTGGAACCGGCGGTGCATGCCGGCCAGCAGCGCCTCCGGATCGAGGTCGGGGAACAGCTCCGGATGCAGCCATTGCGCCATGGCCTGCACCGCGGCGACGTTGAAGGGCGAGTTGTAGAAATGGTGCCAGACGGCATGGGCGCGGCCGGCCCGTATGGCGTCGAGGTCCGCGATGCCGGGCCGTTCGAGCGAGCGCGCCAGCGTCGTGCGGGCGACGGCCTCCGGGACGCCGGCCCCCAGCGCCAGCCAGGCGCGCTCGCCGGCGGTCTGCGCGGAGCCGATGGCGGTGCCGATATAGACGTCGGGCGGGTCGGTCAGCAGCAGTTCCAGGCTGATGGTCCCCGCCTGGCCGGGCACGATGCCCGCCGCGAGGTTGTCGCCGCCGGCGGCGGTCACGAAGTCCGCCATCATGCCGCGCACCATGGTCTCGCAGCATCCGGGCATCAGGCCGACCCGGCTCTCCAGGAACACGCGGGGCCGCGGCGGGCGGGCCTGCGCCAGCCGTTCCGTCACGCGCGCCAGCTCGCGCCGCCAGACCGCGAGGAAGGCCTCCGCCTCCGCCTCGCGGCCGAGGACCCGGCCGAGCAGCTCCATGGAGGGGGCCGTGTTGGCCAGCGGGTCGTGGCGGAAGTCCACGAACACGATGGCGATGCCCGCCGCCTCCAGCGCCGCGATGACCTCGCCGGCGCGCGCGCCGGGGCCGTGGCCCTCGATGCCGAAGATCGCAACCTGCGGCTTCAGCGCGATGGCCGCCTCCAGGCTGAAGCTCTCCGCGGAGGTGCGGCCGATGCGCGGGATGTCGTCGATGGCCGGGAAGCGCTCCGCGTAGCGGGCGTAGCTCGCGGGGTCGAGCAGCTTGTAGTCGCCCATCATGCCCACCACCCGGCCGACGGGGTCGTCGCGGTCCAGGATGGCGAGGGCGGGGATGTAGCGGCCCTCGCCGAGGATCACGCGCTCGACCGTGTCCGGGAGCTCCACCCTGCGGCCGGCCAGGTCGGTCACCGTGCCGGCCGCGGCCGGGCCCGCGAGCATCGCGAACAGCATCAGGGCAAGGCATGCGCGCATGGCGGGAGGGCTCCATGGATGCGGCCGCGCGCGGACACGGGCGTGGACCGTCTGCTGGAAAACGGCCCAGGCGGGCGCGTCCCTCAGCGGCGTTCCGCCGCATGCCGGGCAGCAGGCCACGCAGTGTGCCGATCGGCGGCGGCAAGACAGATTGGAATTATAACAAGTCTAGGCTTGCGCCGAAGCATTGACATCATCGGCTCGCGAAGGAACTTAGCGGATCATCGGCATCCGTTTCGAGTAGTGGAATTGAATAAATCATCGACCGTTACGTCCGCAGGCAGCCGCCCCGGCGGTGTGCGGGGCCGGTCATGACCGGATCGGACGACCTCGCACGCCTCTATGCTGCCGAGCAGGGGCGGCTGGGCCGGCTGGTGCGCCGCATCGTCGGCAGCCGGGAGGCTGCGGAGGACGTCGCGCAGGACGCCTTCGTGAAGCTCAGCGGGCGGGACATCGGCGACGGCGATGTGGGGCTGCTGGTGCGCACCGCGCAGAACCTGGCGCGCGACGCGCGGCGGGCGGAGCGCGTCCGGCGCGACTACGCCGCCGGCGTCCGGCCCGAGCAGCTCGCCGCCGCCGCGCTTCCCGACGAGGCTGCCGCCGCGCGCATCGAGCTCGAGGCGCTGTTCTCCGCGCTGGCGTCGCTGCCGCGCCGCACGCAGCGCATCTTCCTGCTGAGCAAGCTGGACGAGATGACCTATCCGCAGATCGCCAAGCGGCTCGGGGTCTCGGTGTCGACGGTGGAAAAGGAGATGGTGGTGGCGCTGGAGTTCTGCCGGACCTGGCGAAGGCGACGCGATTCCTTTTGAGGCCGTCCCGATCTAGAAACGTTCTTCGCAAGGCAGGCGCAGTGTTCAGCGCGAGGAACGGGACGGGCA
>JAEWEX010000145.1 GCA_023389135.1 Pseudomonadota bacterium
TCATGATCGTGGACAATGCCAGCCGCGACGGCACCGACACGTTCCTGTCGGCGCAGCCCGACGTCGACCTGTGGACCACGCGGGCAAGCTACCGGGCATCGCTGTTCGGCGCGTTCTGGCGCGAGGGGCTGGCCCATGCGCTGCTGGGCGGACGCTGGGCGGTGTTCGCCGATGCCGACGAGTTCCTGGTCTATGACGGCAGCGACGGCCACGACCTGGCGGCGCTTTCCCGGCTCATGTCGGCGCGACGCGAGCGGCGCGTGCGGGCGGCGATGATCGACGTGTATGGCGACGGCCCGTTGCGGGCGACGCCGGTTTCCCGCGACCTCATGGCGCAGGACTGGTGGTTCGACGCACACGGCTACCGCATGCGCCGCGACGGCGCGCGAATCGCGCACGGACCGCGCCACCGCCTGTTCTCCACGCCGGAGCGCACGTTCCACGCCTGTATCGAGAAGGCGCCGTTCGCGCTGGTGCATGAAGGCTTCTCGCTCGCCAGCATCCACTACCCGCTTCCCCACGCGGAGAACGCGCTGCCGTTCCGCGCCGCGCTGCTGCACGTGAAGTTCGCCGGCGACTTCGCGGCGCGGGTGGCCGACGATGCCCTGACGGCGGAACACTGGAAGGGCGGCCGGGAGTACACGCGATACCGCCAGGCGCTGGAGCGGGATGCCGATCTCAGCCTGTTCTGGCAGGGAAGCCGGCGCTACGTCTCCCCCGCCTCCCTGATCGATGCGGGCCTGATGCTCCCCCTGCCCTGGCCTGCGCCGACGGCCGCGTCCGCCCCCCGGGACGAGGCCCATGGCTGCGATGCATTGCGCGGGCTCGCCGCCGTGCTGACGCCATGACCGCGGCCGCGGGGCACCCGATCGCCTATCTGATCCTCGCCCATGGCCGCGCCGAGGGTGCCGCGGAGCTCTCACGGTTGCTGGCCTCGGCCGATCCGACCGGCACGGTGGTGGTGCATTTCGATCTCGCTTCGGATGAAGACCAGTGGCGGGCCCTGCGCCTGGCGACGCAGGGGTGCGACAGGATCCGTCTCGTGGAAGCCCGCCGGCACAGCGCCTGGGGCAGCTTCGGCATCGTTGCGGCGACGCTCGCCGGCCTCAGGCTGCTGCGCGACGCGCCGGTGGCCTTCGACCACGTCCAGCTTCTCAGCGCCTCGTGCATGCCGCTGCGTCCGCTGTCCGACCTGCGACACCACCTCGCCGCCGCCGCGGACACCGACTTCATCGAGGTGCGCGATGCGCGCTGGATCAGGGACGGGCTGAGGACCGAGCGCTACCGGCACCGCTTCCCCTTCAACTATCTGAGCCAGCATCGCCGGTTCGGCGTGGCGGAGGCGGTCCAGGCGCTGCTCGGGGTCCGCCGCACCCCGCCCTGCGGTCTCGGCATCGCGTTCGGCTCGCAATGGTGGTGCCTGAGCCGGCGGACCTGCCTCGCCATCCTCGACTTTCTGGACGCGCGGCCGGAGATCGAGCGCTTCTTCGCATCCACCTGGATTCCGGACGAGATGTTCTTTCAATCGCTGGCCGGCAGGCTCGCCGCCCCGGGCGTGATCGCCGACCGCAGCCTCACCCTCTACGATTTCGACGCCAACGGCGTGGCGGTGATCTTCGGCGACGGGGACGAGGCGCGGCTCGCGGCGAGCCGCGACCACTTCTTCGCCCGCAAGATCGACCCCGCCGCCGGCGCGCTCAGGCGCCGGCTGTCCCGGCGCGCCCATGGCGAGGCCTGTCCGGACCAATGAGGGCGCCCGCGTGACAGGCCCGTCCCGGGGTGCGAAGGTCTCCCGGGCAACGGGGAAGACTGGTTATTGCTGGGGCATCCCACCCTCTTTCTCTATCTGACGCGCCGGCTCGCGCTGGCGACGGCGGTGTGCGCCGCGGCCGTGACGGTGCCCGTCATCGCGGTGTTCGTGCTTCATCACGTGCCGCTGTCGCTCAGGACGCTCGACCTGATGGCGCTGGCCATCTACGGCATAGCCCCGACCGTGTTCTTCCTGGCCATGCCCATCGCGGTCGGCGCAGGCGTTGCGTGGACGCTCGGCCATCTGGCGGCGGAGGGATGCCTTTCGGCCATCCACACCGCGCGCATCTCGCCGGCCGCCATCGCGCTCCCTGTGGCGCTGGTGGGCCTCGGCTGGACCGGCGCCGGCTATGTCACCGCCAACCTCGTCGCGCCCGCGACCGCCAAGGGCGTGCATGACGCCATCTACGAGCTGCGGAACAACCTGTCGCCGCGGTTCCTGTCCCCCGGCCGGTTCTACGAGATGGGCGACGGCCGCTACACGCTGCGCTTCGAGGACTGGATCGACGAGCGCACGGTGTCCGACATCTTCGTGCGGGCCATGGAGCCCGACGGCCGTGAAACGGTGCTGCGCGCGCGCCGCGCCGAGTTCCGGCAAACCCCCGACCACCAGTTCGTGCTGCTGCACGACGGCACGTCCCAGATGTTCAGCCTCGAGCGCGGGCGCCTCCAGACCGCGGAGTTCCAGGATCTCGCGCGCGAACTGGTGCTGGGCGCCTCGGATCGTCCGCCGCAGAGGCCATGGCGCGGGGTGTTCGAATATTCCGCGACCGAGTTCGTGTCCGCACGCGACTGGAACGGTCGTCCGGTGTGGCAGGACGCCCACTGGGCCAGCGAGGCGGTGAAGCGGTTCCTGATGCCGGCGGCGGCGCTGGTGCATGCGCTGTTCGCCGCGGCGCTGGTGATGTCCACGCCGCTGGCGACCGGGCGCTCGCGCCTCAAGCCGGAGCATCTCGCGGCAGGATTCGCGCCGCTTCACGTCGCCCTGGTGGTTGCCGCGGAGGGGCTGGTGGCAAGCAATCCCGGCTTCGGGCTGATGCTCGCGGGGCTGCTCGCGGCCGAGCTGACCGTCGCGGTCGCACTGATCCTGGGCTGGCGCCCGGCCGGCGCCCCGGTTCGGATCAGGCGAGTTGCGGTGCGGGCGCAGCCGGCGTGGCCGCCGGCGACTGCGGCGCGGTGGCGGCCCGATAGGCTGCCGTGACGGTCGGCGGGTGCCCCTCCAGACGGACCACGCCGTCCTCGATCCACAGCAGACGGTCGCACAGCGTCTCCAGATAATGGAGCTGGTGGGCGACGACCAGCAGCGTTCCGCGCTTGCGGAAATCGGAGAAGAAGTCGTCGCACTTCTGGCGGAAGGCGGCGTCGCCCACGGCCAGCGCCTCGTCCACGATCAGGATGTCGGCGTCCACATGGACGCAGATCGCGAATGCGAGCCGCGACACCATGCCGGTCGAATAGAGCTTCACCGGCAGGTCGAAGAAGAAGTCGATGCCGGAAAACTCCTTGATCGCCTCCAGCCGGCCGGCGACGTCCCGGCGCCTGAGCCCCAGAAC
>JAEWEX010000176.1 GCA_023389135.1 Pseudomonadota bacterium
GCCATGCCGTCTCCCAGGCGAGCGCGGCGCGCGCGCGGGCGACCAGCCCCTCCAGCGGACGCGTCGTCTCGCTGCCTGGATCGTTCGGGGAATGGCGTCGGGTCACCCGCGTCTCCTGACCAGCCCCCCGGCCGGATCGGAACGGGAGTCTATCATGCGTCGCGGCCTGCGCGAGACCCCCGGCGCCTCACCGATCCGTGAGCCAGCCGGGCACGCTGTCCAGCGCGATCAGGTCGTCGACCGACGGCCTCGGCCGCACCACCGCGTGCTGGTCGCCGCGCACCAGCACCTCGGGCACCAGCGGCCGCGTATTGTAGGTGGAGGCCTGCACGGCTCCGTAGGCGCCGGCCGACATCACCGCCAGCAGGTCGCCCGCCGCCGGCGCCGGCATGGCGCGGTCGAGGGCGAGGTAGTCGCCGGTCTCGCACACCGGTCCGACAATGTCGGCGACGATCGTGGCGGAGTTCGGGCCCGGCTCGGCAACCGGCCGAACCTCGTGGTGGGCATCGTAGAGCGTCGGACGGATCAGGTCGTTCATGCCCGCATCGACGATCACGAAGGTCTTCGCCGCACCGTCCTTCACGTAGAGCACCCGCGTCAGCAGCACGCCGGCATTGCCGACGATGAGCCGTCCCGGCTCCAGGACGAGCGTCGCGCCGAGGCCGCTGACATGGCGGCGCACCACCTCGGCATATTCGTCCGGATGGGGCGGCGCGTCGTTGCCGTCGCGATAGGGGATGCCGAGACCGCCACCCACATCCACGTGGTCGATGAGGTGGCCGTCGGCGCGCAGGTCGCCCACCAGCGACGCCAGCCGCGCGAACGCGGCGTCGAAGGGCGCCAGCTCCGTGATCTGGCTGCCGATGTGCATGTCGACGCCGGCGACCCTGATGCCCGGCAGCCGCGCCGCATGGGCATAGATCTCGCGCGCCCGGCCGTAGGGCACGCCGAACTTGTTCTCCGCCTTGCCGGTGGAGATCTTGGCATGGGTGCGCGCGTCCACGTCGGGATTGACCCGCAGCGCGATGGCGGCGGTGTCGCCGCGGGAGGCGGCCACCGCCGACAACGCCGCCAGTTCGGGTTCCGATTCGACGTTGAAGCACAGGATGCCGGCATCGAGCGCCGCCGCCATCTCGTCCGCCGTCTTGCCGACGCCCGAGAAGGTGATCCTGCGCCCGGGAACGCCCGCCTTCAGCGCGCGGGAAAGCTCGCCGCCGGAAACCACGTCGACGCCCGCGCCGGCCCGGGCGACCGTTGCGATCACCGCCTGGTTGGAATTGGCCTTCAGCGCATAGCAGATCAGGTGGTCGATCCCGCGGAACGCCTCGCCGAACACGCGGACATGCCGTTCCAGCGTCGCAGTGGAATAGACATAGACCGGCGTGCCGATGTCTTCGGCGATGGCCGCGAGGCTGACCCCCTCGGCATGCATGACGCCGTCGCGATACTCGAAGTGATGCACGGGCGCGGCGTCCGGACGCGTGTCAGAGCAGCGGGTCGAGGATGAAGCTTCGGCCGGGCCGGGAGGGCAGCGGGCGACGGTCGCGCCGGACGCGGGGCCCCTCGATCACGCGCTCCACGGTCCCGTCCGGCGCTTCCAGGTTGGACGTGCCGGTGCGGGCGTCCGCGCGCGCGCCGGGCGGCGGCTCCAGCGGCCCGCGGACCCCGCAGGCGGAGACGGCGAGCGCGACGGCGAGGATCGCGAGGAAGGAACGGGCCGCGGCCACCGGCGGATCTCCTGGGGACATGCGAGAAGCGCGCGCACTCTAGAAGAGCCGGACCCATGACGCAAAGGGGTTGGTTGGTCGCGTGGCCGCGACTTGCCGCAGTTGGGCGCAATATCTACATTTACTGTCTACACGCAGAGGCAGCTCATCCATGGCGATCCACATTCGCGACCCGCGTACCGACCAGGCGGTCCGCCGGCTCGCCGCGCGCAAGGGCCTGTCCCTGACCGACGCGATCCGTGAGGCCTGCGAGGCCGAACTCGCCCGTGAGCGCGAGCGTATCCCTTCGGCCGAGAGGCTGAAGGCGATCCAGGAACGCGTCCGCGCCTTGCCCGATACCGGATTGAAGGCGGACAAGGCATTCTTCGACCGGCTGTCGGGCGACGGCTGATGGTGGTCGATGCCTCGGCGCTGGTCTCGATCATGCTCGGCGAGCCCGACGCGGACGATCTGCTTCAGAGATTGTCCCGATACCGTGCTCCCGTCATGATACCGATTGGGATCTACGAGACGGCACTGGCTGTCATGCGCGTCAAGCGCTGCGATGCCGGAGTGGCGCACGCCCTCGTCTCCGACACGCTCGACGCCCTCGGCATCGAGGTGATGTCCATCGGTCCGGCGCATGCGCAGGCCGCGGTCGCGGCCTTCGGACGGTTCGAAAAGGGCCGCCACGCCGCCGAGCTCAACATGGGAGACTGCTTCGCCTATGCGTGCGCGTTGGTCTCCGGCGGGCCGCTGCTCTGCAAGGGCGACGACTTCTCCCGCACCGACGCCATCGCCGCCTGAGCCGTCAGCGGCGCTCCCTGTCCAGCCGCGCCAGCCAGCGCTTCGCTTGTGCGCGGACGTTTTTCGGCGCCGTGCCGCCATGGCTGGTGCGGCTGCGCACCGAGTTCGCCACGCCGAGCACCGCGTAGACCTCGTCGGTGATGCGCGGCTCGACCGAGCGCAGTTCCTCCAGCGTCAGCTTCTCCAGCGGCCGGCGGCCGGCCGACGCCAGGCCCACCAGGCGGCCTGTGACGTGGTGCGCCTCGCGGAACGGCATCCCGAGCACGCGCACCAGCCAGTCGGCGAGGTCGGTCGCGGTCGCGTAGCCCGCGCCCGCCGCCTTCTTCATGGCGGCGGCGTCCGGCGTCATGTCGGCCACCATGCCGGTCATGGCCGCGACCGAGAGGGCGAGGGTGTCCAGCGCATCGAACGCGCCTTCCTTGTCCTCCTGCATGTCCTTGGAATAGGCCAGCGGCAGGCCCTTGATCACCGTCATGAGCCCGATCAGATGGCCCACCACGCGGCCCGACTTGCCGCGCACCAGCTCGGCCGCGTCGGGGTTCTTCTTCTGCGGCATGATGGACGAGCCGGTGGTGAAGGCGTCCGACAGCGCGACGAAGCCGAATTGCGGCGTCGACCAGATCACGATCTCCTCGGCGAAGCGCGACAGGTGCGTGGCCGAGATCGCGGCCGCCGCCATCACCTCCAGCACGAAGTCGCGCGCCGAGACCGCGTCCAGCGAGTTCGCCATGGGACGGTCGAAGCCCAGCGCCGCCGCCGTCATGTGGCGGTCGATGGGGAACGACGTGCCGGCCAGCGCCGCGGCGCCGAGCGGGCTCTCGTTCAGCCGCCGCCGGGCATCGGCGAAGCGGCCGCGGTCGCGGGACAGCATCTCCACATAGGCGAGCAGGTGGTGGCCGAAGGTGACCGGCTGCGCCGACTGCAGGTGGGTGAAGCCGGGCATCACCGTCGCGGCATGCTCCACCGCCTTCTCCGCCAGAGCCCGCTGGAGGCCCGCCAGCGCCTCGTCGAGGTCGTCCACCGTGTCGCGCACCCAGAGGCGAAAATCGGTCGCCACCTGGTCGTTGCGCGAGCGCGCCGTGTGGAGGCGGCCGCCGGCCGGGCCGATGCGCTCGGTGAGGCGCGCCTCGATGTTGAGGTGGATGTCTTCCAGGGCTCGCGTGAAGGTGAAGCTCCCGGCCTCGATTTCGGCAAGGATCGCGTCTAGACCCTCGCCGATGGCGGCCGCGTCGGCTTGCGACACGATGCCGGTGGCGGCCAGCATCGCCACATGGGCCTTCGAGCCCCTTATGTCCTGCGCATAGAGGCGCTTGTCGAAATCGATGGACGCATTGATCGCTTCGAGGATCTCGGCCGGTCCCGCCTGGAACCGCCCGCCCCACATCTGGTTGCCCGTCATGCCCGTCGCTCCGGATCGCGCCCCATGAGCGCGGATGCGCCCCGCCGCGCGCGCCGGCTGCTCCTAGTCGCCCTGGCGGGCGGCGTTGCGGCCGGCGTCGCGGTCGCCGCGTTCTACGGGATGGGCGGCGCGGGGCGCAACAGCGCCGCCTGCGCGGCGGATGCCCCGACGCTCGCCGCCATGAAGCCGCTGGCCCGGGGCGAGGTTGCGGCCGTGATCGTCCCCGACCGGCCGGGCGCGCTGCCGGATCTCGCCTTCAAGGACGCCGACGGCCGCGACATGACGCTCGCGGATCTGCGTGGGCGCACGGTCCTGCTCAACCTGTGGGCGACCTGGTGCGCGCCGTGCCGGGAGGAGATGCCGGCGCTGGACGCGCTGCAGCAGAGGCTCGGCGGCGCCGATTTCGAGGTGCTTGCGATCTCCATCGACACCGGCGACCCCGCCAAGCCGCTGGCCTTTCTGGAGGAGATCGGCGTGCGCAGCCTCACGTTCCGCTCGGACCCGACCACGGGCGTGTTCCGGGCGCTGCGGAGCGCGGGGCGCGCGCCCGGGCTTCCGACCTCGATCCTGGTCGATCCGGCGGGCTGCGAGATCGGGTTCCTGCCCGGGCCGGCCGACTGGGCGTCGGATGACGCCGTGGCGCTGGTCGAGGCCGCCCTCAGGCGGTGATGTCGACGCCGCCGCGCGCCTCCGCCAGCGACCCCTCTGCGGTGCTGGCGGCGCCGTCGATCCGCGCCTGGGCCGCCGCGATCTCGCGGCTGGCCGCCATCTGCACGAACAGCATCGCCTTCTGCTCGCCCGCGGAGATGACCTGACCGAACATGCTGTCGGCGGCCATGGCGGTGGAGGCGTTCAGGTTCTCGATGACCTGCCGGTTCATCTGCTGGGTGTTAGTGCCGTAGAACTCGGTGAAGCGCGGCTTGTAGGGCTGGAAACGGCCGCTCGGCCCGCCCGGCAGGAACTTGCCGCTCGGCCGCGAGACCATGAATTTTCCGGTGCCGCCGATCGTCAACGCGCATCCTCCAGCCTCGATCCTGCCGCAGCAGGGTGAATGAAGGCTTAAGCGAGGGGACCGGGCGCTCGCGCCAGCCTGCCATTCATGTCATGCTTGCGCGAAACGAAACTCGAAGCGAAAGCTGCGCGCCCCCGCCGTGAACAGTCTTACCGCCCGCCAGCATGACATTCTCGGCCTCGCGCGCGCGCAGGGCCGGGTCAGCGTGGACGAACTCGCGGCGCGCTTCGACGTAACGCCGCAGACCATCCGCAAGGATCTCAATGACCTGTGCGACCAGCGCGTTCTGTCGCGGGTCCATGGCGGCGCCATCGTGGCCTCAGGCGTCGAGAATGTCGGCTACGAGGCGCGCCGCTTCATCGCCCAGGACGAGAAGCGCGCAATCGGCGCGGCTGCGGCGGCGATCGTGCCCCACGGCTCGTCGCTGTTCGTCAACATCGGGACCACCACCGAGGAGGTGGCGCGGGCGCTTCTTGATCACCAGGACCTGCTTGTGATCACCAACAACATCAACGTCGCCACGCTGCTGTACCGCCACCCGCGGATCGACGTGATCATCGCCGGCGGCCCGCTGCGGCGCGCCGATGGCGGCGTGATCGGCGGTGCGGCCGTCGACTTCGTCCGGCAGTTCAAGGTCGACTACGCGGTGATCGGGGCATCGGCGCTCGACCAGGACGGTACGCTGCTGGACTACGACTACCGCGAGGTGCGCGTCAGCCAGGCCATCATCGAGAATGCGCGCCAGGTGATCCTGGTGGCCGACCGCCTCAAATTCGACCGTACGGCGCCGGTCCGGCTCGGCCATCTCGCCGACATCGACGTGTTCGTCACCGACGCCCTGCCATCGCCGGAGGTCGCGGAGCTGTGCGCCACGCACGGGGTCCGGGTGATCGAGGCCCTGCCGGGCGTGTCGCGAGAGTAGGACGGCCGCGGTCTCGGCGCGCGAGCGGGTGGGTGGCATCGGCTGCACGCCATGCGCGAGCGGCTTTCGTAATTGATTTCGATTTCTGTCTATTGCCTTCGTTTCCGGCTTTCCCTACGCTTCGGGCGAACCAAGAAGCGATATGCCGCGCCTTGATGCGCGGACGGTGGGGAAGCGTGAGCAGGACGGCGTTCGATCTCGCCATCATCGGCGGCGGCATCAATGGCTGCGGCATCGCCCGCGACGCGGCCGGCCGCGGGCTGGGCGTGTTCCTGTGCGAGCAGGGCGACCTCGGCGGCGCCACGTCCTCGTCCTCCACCAAGCTCATCCATGGCGGCCTGCGCTATCTGGAGCACTTCGAGTTCCGGCTGGTGCGCGAGGCGCTGGTGGAGCGCGAGGTGCTGCTCCGGATCGCGCCGCATATCATCTGGCCGCTGCGCTTCGTGCTGCCCCACCATGGCGGGCTGCGGCCGGCCTGGATGCTCAGGCTCGGGCTGTTTCTCTACGACTATCTGGGCGGGCGGCGCATTCTGCCGCCGACCCGCACGCTCGACCTCGCCCACGACCCGGCCGGTGAGGGCCTCAAGCCGGGCTTTCGCAAGGGCTTCGAGTATTCCGACTGCTGGGTGGAGGATTCGCGCCTCGTGGTGCTCAACGCCATGGACGCGCGCGCCCACGGCGCGGACATCCGCACCCGCACCCGGTGCGTGGCGGCGGTCCGCAGCGTCGATGGCTGGGAACTCACCGTGGAGCGCGGCGGCGTGCGCGAGACGGTCCGTGCCGGCGCCGTCGTCAACGCCGCGGGACCATGGGCCGGCGAGGTGCTGTCGGGAACGCTGCGCGTCGACAGCCCCGGCCGGGTGCGGCTGGTCAAGGGCAGCCACATCGTGGTCGACCGGCTGTTCGACCACGACCGGGCCTATATCTTCCAGAACGCCGACGGCCGCATCGTGTTCGCGATCCCCTACGAGCGCGACTTCACGCTGGTCGGCACCACCGACGAGGACTACCGCGGCGATCCCGCCGACGTCGCGATCACCCAGCCGGAAGCGGATTATCTGTGCCGCGCCGTCAGTGACTATCTGAAGGCGCCCGTGACGCCGGACCGCATCCGCTGGAGCTATTCCGGCGTCCGCCCCCTCTATGACGACGGCGCCCGCAAGGCGCAGGAGGCCACGCGGGACTACGAGCTGGAACTCGACACCGACGGCGCCCCTTTGCTGTCGGTGTTCGGCGGCAAGATCACCACCTACCGCCGGCTCGCCGAGGCGGCGCTGGCGAAGCTGTCCGGCCATCTTGCGCTGGCGGCGCCATGGACCGGCGCGGCAGCGCTTCCGGGCGGCGATTTTCCCCATGACGGCGCGGCGGCGCTGGCGGCCGCCATCGGCCGCGAGTTCCCGTTCCTCAGGCCGGAGGAGGCGCTGCGGCTGGTGCGGGCCTACGGGACGCGGGCGCGCAATCTGCTGTCCGGCGCCACGACGGAGGCCGATCTCGGCCGTCGCTTCGGCGACAGCCTGAGCGAGCGCGAGGTCGCCTATCTCATGCAGCACGAATGGGCCGAGGTCGCCGACGACGTGCTGTGGCGGCGCTCTAAGCTGGGGCTCCGGACCGGACCGGAGGATGCCGGCGCGCTCTCCCGCTTCATGGCCGACGCCCGCGGCGCGGCGGCAGCATGAGGGGGCGGCCATGACCTTGACGCTGGAGAACGTGTCGAAGGTCGTGGGGCGCGAAACCCATATCGGCGGCGTCTCGCTGACGCTGGTGCCGGGCTCGCTCAACGTGCTGCTGGGCCCCACGCTTTCCGGCAAGACCAGCCTGATGCGGCTGATGGCCGGCCTCGACCGGCCCACATCCGGCCGGGTGCTGGTGGACGGCCGCGACGTCACCGGCGAGCCGGTGTCCCGGCGCGACGTGGCCATGGTCTACCAGCAGTTCATCAACTACCCGTCCCTCACCGTCTACGAGAACATCGCGTCCCCGCTGCGGGTGGCGCGGCTTGGCAGGGCGGAGATCGACGCCCGGGTGCGCGAGGCGGCGCGGCTGCTGCGGCTCGAGCCGCTGCTCGGCCGGCTGCCGCTGGAGCTGTCCGGCGGCCAGCAGCAGCGCACGGCGCTCGCCCGCGCGCTGGTCAAGCAGGCGCGGCTCGTGCTGCTGGACGAGCCGCTCGCCAATCTCGACTACAAGCTCCGCGAGGAGCTGCGCGCCGAGCTGCCGCGGATGTTCGCCGCGTCGGGCGCGGTCTTCGTCTACGCCACCACCGAGCCCACCGAGGCGCTGCTGATCGGCGGCAACACCGCGACGCTCAGCCAGGGCCGGGTCACGCAGTTCGGCCCGACGCTGGAGGTCTATCGCCGCCCCGCCGACCGGCTGACGGCGGAGGCGTTCTCCGATCCGCCCATGAACTTCGCCGATGTGGAGGTGAAGGCCGGCCGTGTCCGGCTGCCGGGCGGGCTGACGCTGGCCGCCCACGGGCCGCTCGCCGGCCTCGCCGACGGCCCCGCCACCATCGGCCTGCGGCCGAACCACCTGTTCCTGCGCCGGCCGGGGCCTGACGCCACCGCGCTCACCGCAACGGCCAGCGTGGTGGAGATCACCGGTTCGGAAAGCTTCGTGCATATCGGCTTCGAGGGGCTCCACTGGACCGCGCTCGCCCACGGCGTCCACGAAATCCGGCCCGGCGCGCCGGTGGAGGTTTTTCTCGATCCGCACCGGATGTTCGTGTTCGCCCGCGACGGCCGGCTGGTCGCAGCACCTGCCCTGACCGAAGCGGCCTGAGGGGAGGCAGCCATGGCGCGCATCGACCTCGACGGCCTCGCCCACTCCTACCTCGCCCGGCCCGGGGGGCCGGACGACTTCGCACTGAAGCCGCTGGACATGTCGTGGCGGGACGGCGGCGCGTATGCCCTGCTGGGGCCCTCGGGCTGCGGCAAGACCACGCTCCTCAACATCATCTCCGGGCTGATCGCCCCCAGCCGCGGCCGCATCCTGTTCGATGGCGCCGACGTGACGGCGCTGACGCCCGAGCGCCGCAACATCGCGCAGGTGTTCCAGTTCCCCGTGGTCTACGACACCATGACGGTGCGGCAGAACCTGGCCTTCCCGCTGAGGAACCGCGGCATGGCCGGCCCGGAGGTCGAGGCGCGGGTCGCGCGCATCGCCGCCATGCTGGACATGGAGGACATGCTCGACCGCAAGGCGCGCGGGCTCACCGCCGATGCCAAGCAGAAGATCTCGCTGGGACGCGGCCTGGTGCGCGACGACGTCGCCGCG
Source organism: Pseudomonadota bacterium (assembly GCA_023389135.1). Taxonomy (GTDB): domain Bacteria; phylum Pseudomonadota; class Alphaproteobacteria; order Rhizobiales; family Methylopilaceae; genus Agaricicola. Next base: position 9,117 of record JAEWEX010000176.1, read on the forward strand.
ATCCTGTTCGACGAGCCGCTCACCGTCATCGACCCGCATCTCAAATGGCAGCTCCGCTCGCAGCTCAAGCGGCTGCACCACGAGGTCGGCCGCACCATGATCTACGTCACCCACGACCAGACCGAGGCGCTGACCTTCGCCGAGACGGTGGTGGTCATGTATGACGGCGCGGTGGTGCAGGTGGGGACGCCGGAGGCGCTGTTTGAGCGGCCCGCCCATACCTTTGTCGGCTATTTCATCGGTTCGCCCGGCATGAACGTGCTGCCGGCCGAGGTCTCCGGAACCCGCGCACGGGTGGCCGGCCACGACATCGCGCTTTCCGGCGGCTATGCGCCGCCCGCCGGCGCCCGCATCGAGGTCGGCGTCCGCCCGGAACATGTGGCGCTGGGCGCGGACGGCGTGCCGGTCGCCGTCGAGCGCGTCGACGATGTCGGCCGCTACAAGATCGCCCATGTGCGCCTCGGCGACGCGCGCATCGCCGCGGTGCTGCCGGAGGACGCCCGCATCGACGGCGCGGAGATCCGCGCGCGGTTCGATCCCGCCCGCACCCACGTCTATGCCGATGGCGTCATCCTGGATGCGGAGGCCGCGTGATGGACAAGCCGGTCAACCAGAAGGCCTGGTTCCTCGTCCTGCCGGTCCTGGTGCTGGTGGCGTTCTCGGCGGTGATCCCGCTGATGACGGTGGTCAACTACTCGGTGCAGGACACCTTCGGCAACAACGTGTTCTTCTGGGCCGGAACCGAATGGTTCGAGGATCTGCTCGCCTCCTCGCGCTTTCACGAGGCATTGTGGCGGCAGTTCCTGTTCTCCGGAATCGTGCTCGCGATAGAGATCCCGCTCGGCGTCGCCATCGCTCTGTGCATGCCCCGGCGCGGCTTCTGGGCCTCGGTGTGTCTCGTGCTCATGGCGCTGCCGCTGCTGATCCCGTGGAACGTGGTGGGCACCATCTGGCAGGTGTTCGGTCGCGCCGACATCGGGCTGCTTGGCGCCGCTCTCAACGGGATGGGCATCCACTACAACTACACCCGCGACGTCGGCGACGCCTGGGCCACGGTGGTGGTCATGGACGTGTGGCACTGGACCTCGCTGGTGGTGCTGCTGGCCTATGCGGGCCTGGTCGCCATCCCCGACGCCTACTACCAGGCCGCGCGCATCGACGGCGCCTCGCGCTTCGCGGTGTTCCGCTACATCCAGCTGCCGAAGATCAAGCATGTTCTGGTGATCGCCATCCTGCTGCGCTTCATGGACAGCTTCATGATCTATACCGAGCCGTTCGTCGTCACCGGCGGCGGGCCGGGCAGCGCCACGACCTTCCTGTCCATCGACCTCGTCAAGATGGCCATTGGCCAGTTCGACCTGGGGCCCGCCGCCGCCATGTCGATCGTTTACTTCCTCATCATCCTTCTGGTGAGCTGGATCTTCTACACGGTCATGACCGCCGACCGCGACGATCCGCGGCAGGGGAGGGCCTGAACCATGCGCCCCCGTCATCTGGTTCCGATCCTCTACATCCTGTTCCTGCTGGTGCCGATCTACTGGCTGGTCATCATGTCGCTGAAAACCAACGAGGAGATCGTCTCCGGCCTGACGCTGTGGCCGCAGACGCCGACATTTGCCAACTACAGGGTGATCTTCACCGATCCGGCCTGGTATTCCGGCTACATCAACTCCATCACCTACGTGGTCATCAATACGGTGATCTCGATCTCGGTCGCCCTGCCGGCGGCCTATGCGTTCTCGCGCTACCGCTTCCTCGGCGACAAGCACCTGTTCTTCTGGCTTCTCACCAACCGCATGGCGCCGCCGGCGGTGTTCGCGCTGCCGTTCTTCCAGCTCTACTCGTCGATCGGCCTGTTCGACACCCACATCGCGGTGGCGCTGGCGCATTGCCTGTTCAACGTGCCGCTGGCGGTGTGGATCCTGGAGGGATTCATGTCCGGCGTGCCGCGGGAGATCGACGAGACCGCCTATATCGACGGCTACTCGTTCCCGCGGTTCTTCGTGAAGATTTTCATGCCGCTGATCGCGTCGGGCATCGGCGTCGCGGCGTTCTTCTGCTTCATGTTCTCCTGGGTGGAGCTGCTGCTGGCGCGCACCCTGACCGCGGTCAACGCCAAGCCCATCGCCGCCACCATGACGCGCACCGTCTCCGCCTCCGGTATCGACTGGGGCGTGCTGGCGGCCGCGGGGGTGCTGACCATCATTCCCGGCGCGCTGGTGATCTATTTCGTGCGCAACTACATCGCCAAGGGCTTTGCCCTGGGGAGGGTGTGATGAGCCTCTCCTGGATGGCGTGGACGCCGCCCACGGCGATCTTCTTCGCCTCCATCGCCGGCATTCTGGTGGCGATGACCGTCTGGCAGATGGTGTCGCCGTCCGTCGAACGCGTCGGCGTGCTCGGCATCGCCACAACCCGCGGCGACCGGCTGTTCATCACCCTGCTCGGCAGTGCCTTCATCCACCTCGCCTGGCTAGGGCTCGTCGGGCCGGAGCTGTGGTGGGCGCTCGGTGTTTCCCTGCTCTATGGCCTGGCGGTGTTCCGCTGGGCCTGACGGGACGCCCTGTCCCGCGGGATGTTCGCACCGCGCGGCAGGGAACAACGAAAAGCGAACGTCGGAGGATTGAGATGCGTGGACATCTGATCGGAACCGCCACCGCGATGGCGCTGGTTCTGGGGGCCGTGCCGGCCTACGCGGACATGGCCGCCGCGGAGCGCTGGATCGACGCCGAGTTCCAGCCCTCGGCGCTCTCGCGCGAGGAACAGCGCAAGGAGATGGAGTGGTTCGTCAACGCGGCGAAGCCGCTCGCCGGGATGAGCATCAACGTGGTCTCGGAGACCATCACCACCCATGAATACGAGGCCCGCACCCTGGCGCGCGCCTTCACCGAGATCACCGGCATCAAGGTCACACACGACCTGATCCAGGAAGGCGACGTGGTCGAGAAGCTGCAGACCCAGATGCAGTCGGGCCAGAACGTCTACGACGCCTACATCAACGACAGCGACCTGATCGGCACTCACTGGCGCTACCAGCAGGCCCGCAACCTGACCGAATGGATGGCCGGCGCCGGCAAGGACGTCACCAATCCCGGCCTCGACATAGACGACTTCATCGGCAAGTCGTTCACCACCGCTCCGGACGGCCAGCTCTACCAGCTTCCCGACCAGCAGTTCGCGAACCTCTACTGGTTCCGCTACGACTGGTTCAACGACGAGAAGAACAAGGCGGAGTTCAGGGCCAAGTACGGCTATGACCTCGGCGTTCCGGTCAACTGGTCGGCCTACGAGGACATCGCCGAGTTCTTCACCGGTCGCGAGGTCGACGGGAAGAAGGTGTTCGGCCACATGGACTACGGCAAGAAGGACCCGTCGCTGGGCTGGCGGTTCACCGACGCCTGGCTGTCCATGGCCGGCAATGGCGACAAGGGCATCCCCAACGGGCGGCCCGTGGACGAATGGGGCATCCGGGTCGACGAGAATTCGCGCCCCGTGGGCTCCTGCGTCGCCCGCGGCGGCGACACCAACGGTCCGGCCGCCGTCTACTCCATAGAGAAGTACCTCGAATGGATGGAGAAGTATGCGCCGCCCCAGGCCGCGGGCATGACCTTCTCGGAATCGGGGCCGGTCCCCGCGCAGGGCGAGATCGCCCAGCAGATCTTCTGGTACACCGCCTTCACCGCCGACATGGTCAAGGAGGGCCTGCCGGTGATGAACGCCGACGGCACGCCCCGGTGGCGCATGGCTCCCTCGCCGCACGGCGTCTACTGGAAGGAGGGCATGAAGCTCGGCTACCAGGACGCTGGTTCGTGGACCATCCTCAAGTCCACCCCCGACGACCGCGCCAAGGCCGCATGGCTCTATGCGCAGTTCGTCACCTCCAAGACCGTGGACGTGAAGAAGAGCCATGTGGGCCTGACGTTCATCCGCGAAAGCTCGATCCAGCACGAAAGCTTCACCGAACGGGCGCCCAAGCTCGGCGGGCTGGTGGAATTCTACCGCTCGCCGGCGCGGCTGCAGTGGTCGCCGACCGGCACCAACGTGCCGGACTATCCCAAGCTCGCCCAGCTCTGGTGGCAGGCGATCGGCGATGCCTCGTCGGGCGCCAAGACCGCCCAGGAGGCCATGGACGCGCTGTGCGCCGAGCAGGAGCAGGTGCTGGAGCGCCTCGAGCGCGCCGGCGTCCAGGGCGACATCGGCCCGAAGATGAACAAGCCGGAATCGCTTGAATACTGGGTGGAGAAGGCCAAGGCCGACGGCAACATCGCGCCGCAGGCCAAGATCGCCAACGAGAAGGAAAAGCCCATTACCGTCAATTACGACGAGCTGGTGAAGAGCTGGTCCGCCAACTGAACCATCGCGCCTCCTCCCGTGTGGCGTAACAGACTTGAAGGCCGGAGCGATCCGGCCTTCTTTTTGGCGGGCGCAGGGCGCCGGAGCCAGGGAGAAACGACAGGACAATGACCGACAAGAACAGCCACATCGTCGCCATCGACCAGGGCACGACGTCGAGCCGGGCGATCGTGTTCGACGCCGCGCTGAACCCCGTGGCTTCAGCGCAGAAGGAGTTTCCCCAGCATTATCCGCGCCCGGGCTGGGTCGAGCACGACCCGGAGGACCTGTGGGCGACGACGGTGGCGACCGTGTCGGAGGCGCTGGCGCGCGCCCGGCTGTCGGCGGCGGACATCGCCGCCATCGGCGTCACCAACCAGCGCGAGACCACGGTGGTGTGGGACCGGCGCACCGGGCGCGCCATCCACAACGCCATCGTCTGGCAGGATCGCCGCACCGCCGACATCTGCGCGCGGCTGCGCAAGGAGGGCGTCGAGCCGCTGGTCAGCGCCCGCACCGGCCTCATCCTCGACAGCTATTTCTCCGGCACCAAGATCGCCTGGATCCTCGACCACGTGGCGGGCGCCCGGGCGGCGGCCCAGCGCGGCGAGCTGGCCTTCGGCACCGTCGACAGCTTCCTGATCTGGCGCATGACGGGCGGCCGCGTCCACGCGACCGACGCCACCAACGCCTCGCGCTCGCTGCTCTACGACATCCGCAGCGGCGCGTTCGACGACGACCTCCTGAAGCTGATCGGCGTGCCTGCCGGAATGCTGCCGCATGTGCGCGACAGCTCGGGCGACTTCGGCGTCACCGAGCCCGGCCTGTTCGGCGGGCCGATCCGCATCGCGGGTGTCGCCGGCGACCAGCAGGCGGCGACCGTCGGCCAGGCCTGCTTCACGCCCGGCATGGCGAAGGTGACGTATGGCACCGGGGCGTTCGCACTGCTCAACACCGGAACGGAGCCTGTCGCCTCCAGGAACCGGCTCCTGACCACGGTCGCCTACCAGCTCGACGGGCGGCGCACCTACGCGCTGGAAGGCGCGATCTTCGTGGCCGGCGCGGCGGTGCAGTGGCTGCGCGACGGGATCAAGGTGATCGGCAAGGCCGAGGAAAGCGGGCGGCTTGCGGCGGAGGCCGACGAGAACCAGCAGGT
>JAEWEX010000230.1 GCA_023389135.1 Pseudomonadota bacterium
CGGCGTGCCGATCCGCTACGAGGCCGCACCCTACGTCACGGCGCGCTGGGTCGTGTCCGACGACCGCAAGGCCCTCGACCGCTTCCTGGAGCTCAACCGGTCGTCCAGCGCCGAGGACCGCGACGGCGGGCTGGTCTATCTCGCCCGCAACAACTGGGCCATGGACCAGGCCATCAAGGAGTTCCCGACGCTGGACTTCGTGGCGGTGCGCGAACGCGGCTGAGGCGGCGCGGACTTTCCGCGATCCGGTTTACCCTTCATAGAAGGGTAACGTGGCAGCATCGATTCGATGCCTGCCATACGCCCGGGCATGCTCCTCGGACCGGATCAATGGCGCTCGACACCCCGACCCTGTTCGTCACGATCATCATGGTGACGTTTCTGGTCGGCGCGCTTCTCCTGTTCTCCTGGTCGCGCAATCGCGAGGTGCGGGCGCTGCTGTGGTGGAGCTACGGCTACCTGACCTGCTCGGCCGGCGTCGGGCTGCTGGCGCTCCGGGGTCTGGTGCCGGACCTGCTTTCGATCCAGATCGCCAATGCCATCCTGATCACCGGTATCGCGCTGCTGTGGGCCGGGGCGCGCGTGTTCGACGGCCGGCGCGTGGAGCCGGCGGCGCTGCTGGCGGGAGCGGCGGCCTGGCTCGTCGCCTGCGAGGTCGCGGCGATCCGGGACGACATCAATGCGCGGGTCGTGATCGTGTCGCTGGTCCTGGCGGCCTACACGCTCCTGGCGGCGTACGAGATCCTGCGCCATCGCGGCGACGGGCTGACCTCGCGGCTGCCCATCGGCGTGGTGCTGCTGCTGCACAGCTGCTTCATCCTGGCGCGGCTGCCCATGACCCTGATATCGCCCATCGAGCAGGACAATGCGGTGCTGGAGGGGAACTGGTTCGCGGCCGTGAACCTGGAGGCGATCCTCTATCTCGTCACGCTCGCCTTCCTGATCCTGACCATGGCCAAGGAGCGGGTGGAGATGCTGCACAAGTCGGCGGCGCTGCGCGACCACCTGACCGGCGTCGCCAATCGCCGGGCGTTCTTCGCGGAGGCGCAGCAGCTGATCGACCGCACCACGCGCGAGGGCGCGCCCGTTGCGGCGCTGGTGTTCGACCTGGACCGCTTCAAGGACATCAACGACACTTTCGGCCACCAGGTCGGCGACCGCGTGATCCGGCTGTTCGCCGAGGTCGCGCGCCGGGAATTGCGGGCCGGCGACCTGTTCGGCCGCATGGGCGGGGAGGAGTTCACCGCTCTGGTGCCGGGCGCTCGCCTCATGGTCGCCCACGCCATCGCCGAGCGCATCCGGACCTCGTTCGCCGACGCGGCGGACACGCTGGACGGCATGGAGGTCGCGGCCCGCGTCAGCATCGGCGTCGCCATCGCCGAGGACCGCCACACCGTCGCCGCCGACCTGCTGGCGGCCGCCGACCGGGCGCTCTACCGTTCCAAGTCGGGAGGGCGCGACCGGGTCGAGGTGGAGGAGCCGCGCATAGGATCGCTGCGGCCGGCGATGTAGGTCCGCGCGCGAGGAGGCCGGAGCCTTTCCGCTTGCACGGCCGGCGGCGCCGCAGCATCGTGGAAAACGTCCAGACAGGGGGATGCGTGCCATGGCGATGTCAGGCGGTGTGCGGCGCTATTCCGGCGTGGCGATGATCTTCCACTGGCTGACCGCCCTTCTGGTGCTTGGCCTCATCCCCGTCGGCTTCATCATGGTGAACCTCGGATCGGGGCCGCTCCAGAACACGCTGTTCGACCTGCACCGCTCGTTCGGCACGGTGGTGTTGGCGGTGGTGGCGCTCAGGCTCGGCTACCGCATCCTCCACGGGGCGCCGCCGCAGGAGCCGTCGGTCGCGCCGTGGCAGCGTGTGGTCTCGGAGATCGTCCACTGGGCGCTCTACGCGCTGCTCATCGTCCAGCCGCTGGTGGGCTGGGCCGGAACGTCTGCGTTCGGCGCGCGGATCTCCGTGTTCGGGCTGTTCACCCTGCCCGACCTGGTCGGCAAGGACGAGGCGCTGTCGGAGACGCTGCTGGGCCTGCACGGGCTGATCGGCTTCGCGCTGGCGGGGCTGGCGGCGATGCACATCGCGGCGGCGCTCCACCATCACTTCGTGCTGCGCGACAACGTGCTGAAGCGGATGATGCCCGGCCGCTGAGCCGGGTCAGGCCTGGGACGCGAACAGGTCGACGTGGCCGATCTCGGCCGGCACCGCGTCGCGCCGGCTGCGGCGCCAGTCCTCCAGTTCCTGGGGCGCCACCGCGCCGGTCTCCGCCACCGCGGCGGCGACGCCGTCCACCAGAAGCCGGTTCAACGGTACGTGGTCGTGGCCGAGCCGCCACGGGCTGGGGCCCGTGATGACGCGGTAGCCGTGCCGCGACAGCGCGCCCTCCAGCGCCGCGCCGGCCTCCGGACCGGCGGCCGGACCGAACCCCTTGTCGGTCTTCTGGTGCGCGTTGAAGGCCGCCACCACCGCGCCGTCGCACGGATGCGGGCCCGCCCATGACATGCGGCCGTCATAGATCAGCGTCGCGTGCAGCGGCACGCGCTGGCGCGCGATCACGTCCACGAACCGTCCGATCCATTCCAGCGACACCAGGTCGAACAGCGCCGCGGCGGTAACGAGGTCGGGCATGCTCGACCACGGCGCCGCATCCGCGGCGAGGTCGGCCTCGCGGAAGCTGACCGCGGCGCTGCGCCCGTCGCGGTCGATCCGCAGCCCCTCCTCCTCGTCGTCGTACCACGCCGCCCAGTCCATCAGGCGCGAGCGCGCGGCGGCATGGAGGGCGGGGTCGTTGTCCACCAGCAGCCAGCTCTGCAGCGGCGGCAGCGAGGCCATGCTGCCGCGCAGGTTCGAGCCCGCGCCGCTGCCGAGGTCGACGATGCGGATGCGATCGCGGCCGTCGAAGCAGCGCGCGAGGGCCGCGGCGACGCTGGAGGCGCGGGCGGCATGGTCGGCGGGCTCGCGCAGCGCCAGCCAGGCGGGGTCGAAGCCGCTCACGGCAGTCGCTCCAGCGC
>JAEWEX010000316.1 GCA_023389135.1 Pseudomonadota bacterium
GCGCCACCCCCGCCGCCACCAGCGGCCGGGCGGCCAGCCAGCCCGGCGGCGGCGCGCTGGCGGCGTGGCTCTCCTCGGCCGGCAGCGTGCGCTCCGTGCGAAAGGCGTAGAACAGATAGGCCGCAAGCGCCGCCACCATGGCCGCGCCCATCCAGCGCTCCAGCGCGCCGGTCAGCGAGAAGCCGATCAGCACCACGGTCGCGGCCGTGACCATGAAGCCGTCGCGCCGGAGCACGGCCCGCTCCGTGCGGATCGGCATGATCAGCGCGGCCAGCGCGCCGATCAGCAGCAGGTTGCAGATGTTGGAGCCGACGATGTTGCCGAGCGCGATGCCCGGCGAGCCGGCCAGCGCCGCCTGCACGGACGTGGCCAGCTCGGGCGTCGACGTCCCCATGCCGACGATGGTCAGCCCGATGAACAGCGGCGACACGCCGGCCCGCTCCGCCAGCGCCACCGCGCCGCGCACCAGCAGTTCGCCGCCGGCGACCAGCAGCACCAGGCCGATCAGGATCTCGAGATAGGGCATGGAGGCAGGCGGTCCTCGGGGTCGGCGGCCGCGGGCCGGGGCGCCCGCCTCGCGCTGGCGCCCCGGCCGTTCCGGCGGAGGATGGACGGGAAGGCGGGGGGGGCCTGAGGCAGGCTCAGGCCCCCCGGGCTCGGGACGACGGGGTCAGGCCATGTACTGGCCGCCATTGACGGTCAGCGTCGAGCCCGTGACGAAGCCGGCATTGTCGCTGGCGAGATAGACCACGGCGGCCGCGATCTCCTCGGCCTTGCCGAGCCGGCCGACCGGGATGCCGCCCACGATCTTCTTCAGCACCTCCTCGGGCACCGCCGCCACCATCTCGGTGTCGATGTAGCCCGGGCAGATGCAGTTCACGGTCACGCCCTTGAAGGCGTTCTCCTGGGCCAGCGCCTTGGTGAAGCCGATGACGCCGGCCTTGGCGGCGGAGTAGTTGGACTGCCCCATCTGGCCCTTCTGGCCGTTGATGGAGGAGATGTTGACGATGCGCCCGAACGAGCGCGCGCGCATGCCCTCGATCACCGGCCGCGTCATGGTGAACATGCTGTCCAGATTGGTGCGGATGACGGCCGACCACTGCTCGTAGCTCATCTTGTGCAGCATGCCGTCGCGGGTGATGCCGGCATTGTTGACCAGCACGTCCACCGGCCCGACGCCGGCCTCCACCGCGGCGACGCCGGCCGCACAGGCGTCCGGATCGGCCACGTCCCACTTGAACACGTCGATGCCGGTCTCCGCCTTGAAGGCGTTCGCCTTCTCGTCGTTGCCGGCATAGGTCGCCGCGACCTTGTAGCCGGCATCCTTCAGGGCCGTGGAGATCGCCGCGCCGATGCCGCGCGTGCCTCCGGTGACGAGCGCCACCCTTGCCATGTGTGCTTCCCCTCTGTTGTGCGATGGAACGCGGCCGGGCGCTGGTTTTTGTGGCGCCCGGCCGGATTTCGGTTGGACGTCTGCGGCTTCAGCCGCGCTCGACGCACATGGCGATGCCCATGCCGCCGCCGATGCACAGCGTGGCGAGGCCCTTCTTCGCGTCGCGGCGGATCATCTCGTGCAGCAGCGTGTTCAGCACCCGCGCGCCGGAGGCGCCGACCGGGTGGCCGATGGCGATCGCGCCGCCATTGACGTTCACCTTGGAGGTGTCCCAGCCGAGGTCCTTGTTGACCGCGCAGGCCTGGGCGGCGAACGCCTCGTTGGCCTCGATCAGGTCGAGGTCGGCCGCCGACCAGCCGGCCTTCTCCAGCGCCTTGCGCGAGGCGGGGATCGGGCCGGTGCCCATGATGGCGGGATCGACGCCGGCCTGGGCCCACGACACGATGCGCGCCAGCGGCGTCGCGCCGCGGCGGGCGGCCTCCGCCGCCGTCATCAGCACCAGCGCCGCCGCGCCGTCATTGATGCCCGAGGCGTTGCCCGCGGTCACGGTGCCGTCCTTCTCGAAAGCGGGGCGCAGCTTCTGCATGCCTTCCAGCGTCGCGCCGTGGCGCGGATACTCGTCGTCGGCGACCACGATGTCGCCCTTGCGCGACGAGATCGTGACCGGGGCGATCTCGTCCTTGAAGCGGCCGGCCTTCTGGGCGGCCTCGGCCTTGTTCTGGGAGGCGACAGCGAAGGCGTCCTGCTCGTCGCGGGTGATCTGCCACTGGCGCGCGACGTTCTCCGCGGTGTTGCCCATGTGGTAGCCGTTGAAGGCGTCCCACAGCCCGTCCTTGATCATGGTGTCGACGAACTCCAGGCCGCCCATCTTGGTGCCGTTGCGCAGATGCGCGGCGTGGGGCGCCTGGCTCATGCTCTCCTGTCCGCCGGCGACGACGATGGACGAATCGCCGTTGAGGATCGCCTGGTAGCCCAGCGCCACAGCGCGCAGGCCCGAGCCGCACAGCTGGTTGACGCCCCAGGCCGGGCTCTCCACCGGGATGCCGGCGGCCACCGAGGCCTGCCGCGCCGGGTTCTGGCCCTGCGCCGCGGTCAGGATCTGGCCCATGATGGTCTCCGACACCTCGGCGCCCTCCACGCCCGCGCGCTCCATGGCGGCGCGGATCGCGATCTCGCCGAGCTTGTGGGCGGGCAGGCTCGACAGCGCGCCGTTGAAGGCGCCGACCGGCGTGCGCGCCGCGCCGACGATGACCACATCCTCGCGTGAGCTCATGTTCTCGTTCTCCTTGGGATTTCATGGCGGCCGGAAAGCCGCGGGATCGCGGGCATCTTCGGCAGGCCGCGGAAACGGTGTCAAGCCGGCCGGGAGGACCGCGGCGAAGGTTAACCCTTCCCGCCCCGGTCGGACTTGCAGCCGGTGGCGGGCGCGGCGGCGGTCGGCTCCGCCGGGGCCGCCGTACCGCCCGGGCTCACGCCCGTGACGCGATGGACGCCGGCGAATATGAGCGGCGCGAATGGCAGGATGATGAAGATGCGGGTGACGTGGAACGCCGTGACCAGCGCCACGTCGATCTGCAGGATCTTGGCCGTCAGCGCCATCTCGGTGGTGCTGCCGGGCGCCGTGGCCAGCACCGCCGCCTGCCAGGGCATGTCGGCGCTCCACACCAGCGCCGCCGCCATGCCGAAGCACAGCACCAGCAGCGAGACGGTGGAGATCACGGCCGCGCCCGCGAAGTCGCGCGAGCTCGCCAGGATGCGGCGGTCGAACATGCCGCCGAGCCAGACGCCCAGCAGCACCTGCCCGGCCGCCAGCACTGGGAACGGCAGCGGCGCCATGGGCACCTCCAGCGTGGAGGCCAGCGCCACGAAGGCGAGCCCGCCGAGGAAATAGGGGCTGTTGAGCCGCAGCCGCTTGAACACCTGCCCGCCGCAGATCGCGATGGCCAGCATGGTGGCGCTGCCGACGGCGCCCTCCACGGTCGGGATCATCGGCCCCACCGGCCCGCCGCCTCCCGGGGTCAGCCACACCACCACCGGCGGGATGGTGAGCACGAGGAAGGCGACGCGCATGATCTGGGCGAACGCCACCGGGGCGGGCGGCACGCCGTAGCGCTCGGCGAGCTGGGCGGTCTCCACCGGGCCGCACGGGATCGAGCACAGGCAGGCAGAGATCACGTCGATGCGCACCAGCCGCATCAGCAGCGCCGCCACCAGGAAGCCCGCCAGAATGGTGGACAGCGCCACCGCGATCATGGCGCCGAACTGGGCGGCCATGGCCTCCAGCGCCTGGCCGGTGAAGTACAGGCCGACCGAGCCCGAGACGATGGTCTGGCCGATGGAGCGGGTCATCACCGGCGGCCGCTCCATGCGGCCCGCGATGGCGGCGCCGGCCGAAACCAGCATGGGCCCGATCATCCAGGGCAGCGGCACGCCGAGGCGGTCGAGCAGATAGCCGGCGACGAGCGCGCCGGTATAGACCAGCGCGAGGCGCGCGGTCCTGCGGCGTCCTCCCGGAATGCTCATTATCTTGGCTTCATCGGCCGGGTGAAGGCCGGTGTCAAATGCGTTCTCGGCAGGGGAGCCATGCCCGGGCCCGGCCGCCGGTCCGGGAGCTGCGGCGTCAGGGGCGGCGACCGCCCGCCAGCGCCCGGGCGGGGCCCGCGCGCGCCGCGTCCTGCTTGGGCAGCTTCTCGCAGATGCCGAGCAGGCGCTCGCGGCGCTCCATCTCCGCCCAGATCTCCTCCGGCCGGATGCCGGCCGCGGCCCACAGCACGGTGAGGTTGTAGACCAGGTCGACGCTTTCCAGCACCACCGCCTCGCGGTTGCCGGCGATGGCCTCCAGCGACACCTCCACCGCCTCCTCGGCGACCTTCTTGGCCATCTTGGGCAGGCCGTCGCGCATCAGCCGCGCGGTGCGCGAGCCCGCCGGGTCGGCCTCGCGCGCCTCCAGCACCTGATCGTAGAGCCGCCGGATCGAATCGGTCATGTATGGAGAATAGGAGCAATTCACCGGCCACAAAGTGAAAAGGCCGGTTCCCGTTGAATTCTCCGGGCCTCCACCCTGTTCGCGCGCGGGTCAGGCGTCGGCGATGGCCACCAGGCTGGCATTGCCCCCGGCCGCGGCGGTGTTGACGGCCACCACCTGCTCCAGCGCGAAGCGCGGCAGGTAGCCCGGGCCGCCGGCCTTGGGCCCGGTCCCCGACAGGCCCGAGCCGCCGAAGGGCTGGGTGCCGACCACGGCGCCGATCATGTTGCGGTTGACGTAGACATTGCCGACGCCGAGCCGGGCCACGACCTTCTCGGCCACCGCGCCGATCCTGCTCTGGACGCCCAGCGTCAGGCCGTAGCCGGTGGCCGCGATGGCGTCCAGCACCCCATCGAATGCGGCCGCCTTCCAGCGCACCACGTGCAGCACCGGGCCGAACACCTCGCCGGGCAGGCTTTCGGCGCGGTCGAGCTCGACGATGTGGGGCGCGAGGTAATGGCCCCGCGCGGGCGCCTCGCCGATGGCGGTGACCTTCTGCGTCGCGCGCATCCGCTCCAGATGCGCCCGGAGCCCGGCCAGCGTGTCGGCGTCGATCACCGGACCCACATGGGTGCTCGTGTCGCGCGGGTCGCCCACCACCAGCTCCCGCGCCGCCCCCGCGATCATCTCCAGCATGCGGTCGGCGACGTCCTCCTGCAGGAACAGCAGCCTCAGCGCCGAGCAGCGCTGGCCGGCGGAGCGGAACGCCGAAATCACCACGTCGTCGGCCACCTGCTCGGGCAGCGCCGTGGCGTCCACCAGCATGGCGTTGACGCCGCCGGTCTCCGCGATCAGCGGCACGATGGCCGCGTCCTTCGCCGCCAGCGCCCGATTGATCGCCCATGCGGTGGCGGTGGAGCCGGTGAAGGCCACCCCGGCCACGGCCGCGTCCGCGACCAGCGCCGCGCCGACGCGGCCATCGCCGGGCGCCAGATGCAGCGCCGACGCCGGCACCCCCGCCCGGTACATGAGCCGTACCGCCTCCGCCGCGATCAGCGGCGTCTGCTCCGCCGGCTTGGCCACGACCGAATTGCCGGCGGCCAGCGCCGCGGCGATCTGGCCGGTGAAGATCGCCAGCGGAAAGTTCCACGGGCTGATGCAGACGAACACGCCGCGGCCACGATGGTGCAGCGCGTTCTCCTCGCCGGTGGGGCCGGGCAGGATCTGCGGCGCGGCCAGCAGCCGGCGCGCCTCGGCGGCGTAGTAGCGCAGGAAGTCCACCGCCTCGCGCACCTCGGCGATGGCGTCGTCCAGCGTCTTGCCGGCCTCCAGCTGCAACAGCGCGAGGAAGCGCGCATGCCGGAGTTCATGGCGCTGTGCGTGAAGGAAGCC
>JAEWEX010000365.1 GCA_023389135.1 Pseudomonadota bacterium
CTGGTGGACGAGGCGCTGGTGGCGGTCACCGAGCGGCGCGTGCCGGTGATCTGGCTCGGCCTGCCGCCGGTGGCGGATGCCAGCGCCATGGCCCAGCACGCCCACATGAACGAGATCCTGCGCCAGCGCGTGATCGGGCTCGGCGGCATCTTCCTCGACGTGTGGGAGGGCTTCGTGGACGAGGCGGGCCAGTATTCGGCCTCCGGTCCGACGCTGGACGGGCGCGAGGCGCGGCTGCGGCTGAACGACGGCGTCGGCTTCACCCAGGCCGGCGGCCGCAAGCTCGCCCACTACGCCGAGATCGAGATCCGCCGGCTGTTCCCGCCCAAGGACGACAATGCCGACGGCATCGCCGCCGCCATGCCGGGCGGCGACATCTCGATTCACGTGCTGACCGCGCCGCCCCGCGCGCCGGGCGCCGAACTGGTCTCCGCCGACCTCAGGACGGAGCGCGCCAAGCGGCTCGGCGAGGACGACCATCACGCCCCCGCCGGCCGCGCCGACGACTTCCGCTGGCCGCCTCAGGGCCGGCAGGCGACGGCCACCGTGCTCACCGGGGAAGAACCGTCTCGCCCATGAGGTCGAGGTCGATGGCGCGGGCCGCCTGCCGGCCCTCGCGGATCGCCCACACCACGAGGCTCTGGCCCCGGCGCATGTCGCCGGCGGCATAGAGCCTGGGCACCGAGGTGCGGTAGTCGTCCTCGCTTGCCACCACATTGCCGCGGGCGTCGAGCGCGACGCCCGCCTGCTCGACCAGACCCTCGGCGACCGGCCCGGCGAAGCCGATGGCCAGGAACACCACGTCCGCCTTCAGGATGAAGTCGGTGCCGGCGACGGGCTGGCGCTTGCCGTCCACGCGCGCGCAGCGCACGCCGGTGACGCGGCCCTTGCGGCCCTCGATGCCGAGCGTCGCCGCCGCGAACTCGCGGTCGGCGCCCTCCGCCTGGCTCGAGGACGTCCTGAGCTTGGTCGGCCAGTAGGGCCAGCTCAGCAGCTTGTCCTCGAGCTGCGGCGGGCAGGGCCGGATGTCGAGCTGGGTCACCGACAGCGCGCCCTGGCGGAACGAGGTGCCGATGCAGTCCGACGCCGTGTCGCCGCCGCCGATCACCACCACATGCTTGCCGCTGGCCAGGATCGGCTGCTCGGCCGAGACGTCCTCGCCGCCGACGCGGCGGTTCTGCTGCACCAGGAACGGCATGGCGAAGTGGACGCCGGCGAGGTCCTGCCCCGGCAGCTCCGGATCGCGCGGCCGCTCGGCGCCGCCAGCCATCAGCACCGCGTCATGGCCGGCCAGCAGCTCGTCCATGGAGGTCGTGACCCCCACATTGACGCCGTAGTGGAACGTCACGCCCTCCGCCTCCATCTGCTGGACGCGGCGGTCGATGTGGCGCTTCTCCATCTTGAAGTCGGGGATGCCGTAGCGCAGCAGGCCGCCGGCGCGCGGCTCGCGCTCGTAGACATGGACCTCGTGGCCGACCCGGGCGAGCTGCTGCGCGGCGGCGAGGCCGGCCGAGCCCGCGCCGATCACCGCGACGCGCCGGCCGGTGCGCTCCGCCGCGACCTCGGGCTTGATCCAGCCGTTCTCCCAGGCCTTGTCGGCGATTGCCTGCTCGATGGTCTTGATGGTGACCGGCACGTTCTCGAGGTTCAGCGTGCACGCCTCCTCGCACGGCGCGGGGCAGACGCGGCCGGTGAACTCGGGGAAGTTGTTGGTGGAATGCAGGTCGCGCGCGGCCTGCTCCCAGTCGCCCTGGTAGACCAGGTCGTTCCAGTCGGGGATCTGGTTGTGGACCGGGCAGCCGGTGGGGCCGTGGCAATAGGGGATGCCGCAGTCCATGCAGCGCGCGGCCTGGCGCACCACCTCCGCCTCCGGCAGCGGCAGCACGAACTCCCGGAAATGCCGGATGCGGTCGCTCGCCGGCTGGTACTTCTGATCCTGCCGGTCGATCTCGAGAAATCCGGTGACCTTGCCCATGCCCTCGTCCTTGCTTACGGCTCCGGCGGGCCTGGCGGCCGAACCGGGGCTGGGGACCCGCGCCGCTGGCGGCGCGTCCCCGACTTAAACCACATGCTCGCGGATTCCGTGACCGCCGGCCGAGGCCCGCGGCCGGAGCCAGGCTCGCTACTCCGCCGCCTGGAGGCCGCGCAGCTGCTCCATCTCGCGCAGCGCCCGGCGGTACTCCACCGGCATCACCTTCACGAATTTGGGCCGGTAGCGGACCCAGTCGTCCAGGATCGCCTGCGCCCGGGTCGAGCCGGTGTGGCGCAGATGGTTGCCGATGGCCTGCTTCAGCCGCTCCTCGTCATGGTGGTTCATGTCCTCCATGACGTCGATGCGGCCCTTGAACTCCAGGTCGCCGCCATGGTGGTGGAGCTTCTCCAGGAGGTCTTCCTCCTCCTCGACCGGCTCCAGGTCCACCATGGACAGGTTGCAGCGGCGCGCGAAGCTGCCGTCCTCGTCCAGCACATAGGCGACGCCGCCCGACATGCCGGCCGCGAAGTTGCGACCGGTCTCGCCGATCACCACCACCACGCCGCCGGTCATGTATTCGCAGCCATGGTCGCCGGTGCCCTCGACCACGGCGAGCGCGCCGGAGTTGCGGACCGCGAAGCGCTCGCCCGCGACGCCGCGGAAGTAGCACTCGCCGGCGACGGCTCCGTAGAGCACGGTGTTGCCGACGATGATGGACTTCTCCGCCACGATGGAGCTTTCCGCCGGCGGGCGCACCACGATGCGGCCGCCCGACAGGCCCTTGCCCACATAGTCGTTGGCCTCGCCCTCCAGCTCCAGCGTGACGCCGGCGGCGAGGAACGCCCCGAAGCTCTGTCCGGCCGTGCCCGACAGCTTCACCGTCACGGTGTCCTCCGGCAGGCCCTCATGGCCGTGATGCTTGGCGATCTCGCCCGACAGCATGGCGCCGGTGGAGCGGTCGCGGCTCCTGATCGGGCTCTCGATCACCACCGGCGCGCCGCCCTCGATGGCGCCGCGCGCCTTCTCGATCAGCGAGCGGTCGAGCACAGCTTCCAGATGATGGTT
>JAEWEX010000374.1 GCA_023389135.1 Pseudomonadota bacterium
CGGCTGGCCTATGCGGTGTTCCGCGACGTGCTGCTGGCGGTGGACGCCCGGCTGACGGCCGAGGCGCCGCCGGCGCCGGCCGCCCCCAGGCGCGCGGTGCCGATCCCGCGGGGCGAGCGGTCGCTGACGCTGCAGGCGGGCGCGCTGGACGTGCATCGCGGCATGGGCGGCAAGCGGGCGAAGCGCGAGATCTCCGCGGAGAACCATGTGGCGCATCTGGAGAGCTTCCGGCTCAACCCGCGCTGGTCCAAGGCGCTGGAGGAAGGCGGGGTTTACTCGATCCGGTCGCTGCGGGGGAAAAGCGCGATGGACCTGGAGCGGACCGCCGGGATCGGCAAGACCGGGGCGAAGGCGATCCTGGCGGCGCTCGGCCGCCACGATGCGCAGTTCAACAGCGGGAAGGGAAAGTGATGCAGCGCTATCGCAAGAAGCCGGTGGTGATCGAGGCGGTGCAGCTGCGCGCCGGCGAGCGGCCGGCCGGGCTGGATGAGGCGGTCGCCACCGGCGACGTGGTCTGGGTCGAGGACGGCACCGCCATGATCAGCACCCTGGAGGGCTCCATGATCGCCCGGCCGGGCGACTTCATCATCCGCGGCGTGAAGGGCGAGCTTTATCCCTGCAAGCCCGACATCTTCGCGGCGACCTACGAGCCGGCCGAGTAGCATCTCCCCTTCCCGCTCCCCGGCCCGGCCGGGCAGCGCAGAGGCATCATGGCGCAGACAGGCAAGAAAGGCGTCCGGGCGGCCTTCGTCGACCCGGCGAAGGCGCTCGCGCGCGAGCGGCCGGCGGACCCGGACCCGCACGAGCCGCGCGGCGGCTTCGCGCCGGGGCAATGGCCGGGCGCGCCCCATGACCGGCTGCCGCCGGAGAGCGAGGTGCGGCCGCTGGGCATCAACGGCACCACGACGTTCTTCATGGACAGTTCCGACCAGCTGATCACCGTGAAGTTCTCCGACTGGGGCAAGAAGATCATCACGCAGCTGTTCGCGACGTGCCCGAACACGCCGTATTTCTACTGGCCGCGCTTTGCCCGGCCGACGGCCAAGGGCGCGGCGCCGCGCATCAACGGCCTGGAGGTGGACGAGGCCCATGCGTGCCTCGTCAAGGCGGCGGCGGAGCGCGGGCTGTTCGACCCGGCCGACCGGCTGCGCGGCCGCGGCGCGTGGCTGGACGCCGGCGAGCGGCTGGTGTGGCACTCCGGCGACGCGCTGTGGCGGATCGGGCGCGGCGGGCTGGAGGCCTCGCCGCCGGGCGAGCTGGACGGCGTGTTCTATCCCAGGCGCGCGCCCATCCTGGCGCCCTGGCCCGAACCCGTGACGGTGGAGGAGACGCCGGCGCACTCGATCTTCCAGGCCTTGCAGACCTGGACGTGGGAGCGGCCGGGGCTTGACCCGGTAATCGCGCTGGGCGGCATCGGCGTCATGCTGCTGGGCGGAGCGCTGGAGGTGCGGCCGCATCTGTTCGCCTCCGGCGACAAGGCGGTGGGCAAGACCGAGATGAACAAGCTGATCAAGGGCGTGCTGGGCTCGGCGCTGGTGGACACCGGCTCCACCACCGAGGCCGGCGTGCGCCAGCACATGGGGTTCGACGCGCTGGCGGTGGCGGTGGACGAGTTCGAGGCCAGCCGCGACAACCGCCGCGCGGTGTCGCTGATCGAGCTCGCCCGGGTCGGCTATTCCGGCGCGCGCATCCTGCGCGGCGGGGCCGACCACATCGGCGTCGAGTTCCGCGCCCGCAACGCGTTCTTCTGCTCGGGGATCAACCCGCCGCCCATGGAGCCGGCCGACCTGTCGCGCTTCGCCATGCTCGATCTCGGCCGCATCGACGCCGGCCGCGTCGGCCGGCCGCCGCGCGTCGACCGCGACACGGCCGGCCGGCAGATATTGCGCCAGCTCATGGACGCCTGGCCGCGCTACCCGAAGGTGCTGGAGCTGTGGCGCGCGGCGCTGCGCGCCGGCGGCCTCGACGGCCGCGGCCAGGACACCTACGGCACGCTGTTCGCGCTGGCGACGCTGATGCTGGGCGAAGAGGCCATCGAGGAGGCGGGGCTGCCCATCACCGACGAGCTGCGGCTTGGCCAGATGATCGGCGCGGCGACCGAGGTGGAGCGGCACGAGGCGATCGAGAACTGGCGCGAATGCCTGGAGCGGCTGATGTCGTCCACCATCGACGCGTGGAAGGGCGGCGAGAAGCCGACCATCGGCGGCGTGCTGGAGCGGCTGGAGCAATCTGCCCAGCCCAACCTCGAGGAGGCGCGCGACAAGCTGGCGGCGGCGGGCCTCGGCCTGCGGATCAAGGGCGACCCGTGCCGGGGGTTCGCCCTGGCGGTGCCCCGCAAGGGGCCGGCGCTGGACAGGATCTTCGCCGACACCAAGTGGCGCGAGGGCGGCTGGTTCCGCGCGCTGAAACAGGCGCCCAAGGACGTGGTGCTCCGGTGGAGCCAGGAGACGCCACCGGAGCTGAAGGGCAAGTTCACCGTCAAGATCAACCGCAACCCGCTGTTCTGCGTGCTGGTGGACCTGACGGCGCTGGACAAGGCGATGGAGGGCTAGTCGTCGGGCCCGCCGACGGGATGGTTGAGCGTGAACCTGACGTGCCGGACAGCATGATAAGGCACCAAATGGATGCTGTCGCCGGCGGAGTGGATTTCCAAGAGATCGTCGTAAGTCTTGAACGACATCATCGAACCTTCGGACAAGTAAATTGGTTCGTCGCTGCCGCTTATCCAAATATTAGCAACGCCCTCTCCCTTTGCCACTAGCGAGAGCAGATTGTTTAGGCGACCGCGCATCATGTGGTTCCCCTCCCTGTAGAGCGCCATCGAACCACCCGCCGCCGCGCGCGTCCAGCGCGCTCCCTGCCTGCGTCCACAACTGTCGCGACCCGCACGCCCACTCCCGGACCCGCTTGCCGCCAGTTCTTCCCGCACCCGACCCGGACCCGATTGGGGAAGCGGACGCCCGCCGGACGGACCATCGGCGGCCGTAAGCACGGCCAGCGCCGGGCGGGCGCACTTAATCGAGGGGGCCGTGGCCACAGGATGCATGCAGCGGTCGCGGGTCGGCCTGCCGGTTAGAGTTGGAGCGCCGGTTGGAGCGGCTTCAACCGGGATTTCAGAGCCACAGCAACGGGTTGGGGGACGGGTTGGAAGTTGGAACGCCTCGCGCGCGCGTTAGCCCGCGCATGCGCGCGCGCATCATGAGAATACGTTTCAACTCTCCAACCCTTCAACTGTGAGGGTTAAGTGATTGGTCAGAAAGGGAAATCGCGGTTGGAATGCGGTTGAAACCGCCGGGTGGCGCGGACCGCGTTCCAACCGGCCGGCGCGCGCGGCGGCGCTGGCTTTGGCGGAAACCGATTAAATATCAGGTGTTTAATGGCGGATGGCACAAAGCACGGGGT
>JAEWEX010000421.1 GCA_023389135.1 Pseudomonadota bacterium
CGATCATGGTGGCGGCCTCGGGGCTGAAAGCCCAGTCCGGCCGCATGCGGGTGATCGCGGAAAACCTCGCCAATGCGGATTCGCTGGCGACCCGGCCGGGCGAGGCGCCCTACCGCCGGTGGGTGCCGACCTTCGAAAGCCGTTTCGACCAGGATCTCCAGTCGGAGGTGGTGCGGCTCGGCCGCATCCGCGAGGACGCCTCCGCCTTCCCGAGCCGCCACGAGCCGGGCCACCCCGCCGCCAACCAGGCCGGCTACGTCCAGCTTCCCAACGTCAACACGATGATCGAGCAGATGGATTTCCGCCAGGCGCAGCGCTCCTACGAGGCCAATCTGGGCGTCGTCGGCGCGACCCGCCGCATGGTCGCGCGCACGCTCGACATCCTGCGCGGCTGAACCTGACCGTCCCCGAGGAGCCCAGGCGCCATGTCGACCCCCGCTTTCGCCGCCAACGCCTATGCCGCTGCCGCGCGCTCCGCGATGCCGGCGGCCACGCCCGCCCCGGGCGCTCCGGGCGGGGATACGGGCTTTGCCGCCATGCTGGAGGCCGCCGTCGGCCAGGTCTCGGAGATGGGCGCCAAGGCGGATGCGGCGACGGGGGCCATGGCCGCCGGCCGTGCCGACCTGGTGGACGTGGTCACCGCGGTGGCCGAGAGCGAGCTTGCCATCGAGACCCTGGTCAGCGTGCGCGACCGGATGATCTCCGCCTACGAGGAAATCATGCGGATGCCGATCTGATGAACGGCGCGGAGGTCATGGATGTCGGCCGCGACGGCATCGTCACGCTGCTGATCGTGGCGGCGCCGCTGCTGATCGTCAGCCTGGTGGTGGGCGTCGGCATCGCGCTGGTGCAGGCGCTGACCCAGATCCAGGAGATGACGCTGGCCTTCGTGCCGAAGATCATCGCCGTGTTCGTCGCCATGCTGGTGGCGCTGCCCTTCATGGGCGACATCATGAACGCGCACATGGCGCGCATGGTGGAACGCATCGTCCAGGGCGGATGAGCATGGCGGGCGGGACGCCGCGCGTGCTTCGAGACGCGGCCTCCGGCCGCTCCTCAGCATGAGGAACGCCGGGATGTTGCAGTGGCGGTAGAAGCTTTCTGCGGTGCTTCCTCATGCTGAGGAGCGCGCGCAGCGCGCGTCTCGAAGCACGCGCCTCGTCGACGCGGGCGCGGCCGTGAGCTTCGACGTCGCGCCGACGCTCGCCGCGGTGTTCATGCTGATCTTCGCCCGCGTGGGCACGCTGGTCATGCTCCTGCCGGGCGTCGGCGAGCGGGCGATCCCGGCCCGGTTCCGTCTATCCGCGGCGCTGCTGATGACGCTGGTGCTCTACCCGCTGGTGTCGCGGTTCTACCCCGAGACCATCTCCGGCGCGC
Organism: Pseudomonadota bacterium; assembly: GCA_023389135.1. GTDB lineage: Bacteria > Pseudomonadota > Alphaproteobacteria > Rhizobiales > Methylopilaceae > Agaricicola. The sequence goes on from JAEWEX010000421.1 coordinate 1,378, forward strand.
CGCAGCTGATCGGGCTGCTGGGCGGGGAGGTGCTGGTGGGCGGCGTGCTCGGCATCACCGGTCGGCTGCTCCTGTCCAGCCTGCAGACGGCGGGCACCGTCATCGCCATGCAGATGGGCCTCGGCTTCGTCATGCAGGTCGATCCAACCATGCAGCAGCAGGGCGCGCTGGTGGGCAACTTCCTGACGCTGGTCGGGCTGACCTTCCTGTTCGCCACCGACGTCCACCACCTGTCGATCATGGCGCTGGGCGACAGCTACGAGATCTTCCGGCCCGGCGTGCTGCCCGATCTCGGCGACAGCGCGCGCTATGCGGTGACGGTGGCGGCGGGGGCGTTCCGGATCGGGGTGCAGATCGCGGCGCCGATCCTGATCTTCGGCATCATCTTCAACGTCGGGCTCGGCCTGCTGTCGCGGCTGATGCCGCAGATGCAGGTGTTCTTCATCGCCGTGCCTGCGGCGATCCTGCTGGGCTTCGCGCTGATGGCCGTCACCCTGCCGGCCATGATGACCACCTTCTCCGACCATGTCGTGCAGGGCATGTCGGAACTGCTCATGAGGCGCTAGGCCGTGGCGGAGGGAGCCAGCGACGACGCCGAACGGTCCGAAGAACCGACCCAGAAGAAGCTCGACGACGCCCGCAAGAAGGGCGACGTGGCCAAGAGCCAGGAGGTCAACACCTGGTTCATGCTGGCGGCGGGCGGGCTGGTGCTGGCCATGTTCGCGCCGGGCTCGGCCCACGACCTCGCAATGTCCATGCGCGGCGTGTTTGAGCATGCCCACCGGATCTCCATGGAGCCCGGCGGCGCGGTCCGCTTCGGCCGCGAGGCGGCGCTGGCGGGGCTGGCCGCGCTGGCGCTGCCGCTGATCGTGTTCATGGTCGCCGGCGCGCTGGGCAACCTGGTGCAGCACGGGCTGCTGTGGACCACGGAGCCGGTCAAGCCGAAGCTGTCGAAGATCTCGCCCATGGCGGGCTTCAAGCGCATCTTCTCCAAGCAGTCCTTCGTCACCTTCCTGAAGGGCATCTTCAAGATCGTGCTGGTGGGCGGCGTCGTGACGGCGGTGGTGTGGCCCGACCGCGAGCGGCTGGCCATGACGGCCGCCATGGACGTGGCGACGCTGGCGCCGCTGGCGCGCGAGATGACGCTGTCGGTGTTCGGCGCGGTGGTGGCGGTGCTCGCCGTGCTGGCGGCGGCCGACTACATCTTCCAGCGCCAGACCTGGCACGAGAAGCAGCGCATGTCGGTGCGCGAGCTGAAGGAGGAATACAAGCAGCAGGAGGGTGACCCGCTGATCAAGGCCCGCATCCGCCAGCTGCGCCACGAGCGCGCGCGGCGGCGCATGATGGCGGAGGTGCCGGCGGCAACCGTCGTCATCACCAACCCGACCCATTATGCCGTGGCGCTGAAATACGAGACCGGCATGGGCGCGCCGGTCTGCGTCGCCAAGGGCGCCGACGCGGTGGCGCTGCGCATCCGCGAGGTCGCGGCCGAGCACAGCGTCCCGGTTGTGGAAAACCCGCCGCTTGCCCGCGCCCTGTTCGCCACCGTCGAGATCGACGGCACCATCCCCGCCGAGCACTACAAGGCCGTGGCCGAGGTGATCGGTTATGTCTACGGAATCAGGAGGAAGGGCGCCGGCTGGCGTGGGTGATCGGGCGCTGCCGGCGCGGACGGGCGGATGCCCGCCGGGCGAAAAAAATGTCGCTCGCACAACTCCAGGGTGGTATCGCGCTCGAAATCTGTAAAACTGCCGAATCTGGGGTCCGGTGTTCAGATGGCCGGGGTCCGCGCGAATGCGGGAGGGCGGCATGGGCATGAAGCATCGGGTGAGGGCGCGCGGGCGATGGAATGCGGCGCGGGGCGACGGGCTCAGCGCGCAACTTCTGGGCGGCGTAGCGCTGACGGCGCTTCTCGTTGCGGTGCCGGGGCAGGCCTCGGCAGGTCCGGACGGGTGCAGCCTCGACAACGATGCCCTGACATGCGCCGGCGACCAGTCGGACGGTGTGGATGTCGGCCTCGGCGGCGCCGACTTCGACACCACCGACACCCCCGTGGGCACGTTGCGCATCGAGCAGCTGACGGGCGACATCGCGCCGGGAGGGCCACGGGTGGGCATCGGCTTCGCCAGCGACAGCGGCCTCGAACTGATCAGCGATACCGGCGAATTCATCATCGATACGAGCACGGGCTCCGGCAACGGCATCGAAGTCAGTTTCGGCGGGTCGGCCACCCTCACGCATGCCGGCGACATCGAGGCCGGCGGCAGCGGCGTCTCTGCCTACGGGCCAGGCGATGTCTCTGTGACAAGCCGCGGTCAGGTGAGCGCCGGCCTCGGCGGAGGCTCCCAGGCAGGATTTTCGCTGACCGGATTTGAATCCGTCACGCTCGATCACCTGGGGGACATCGACGTCGCGGGCGCCGGCGGGTTCGGCGTGTTTGCCTTCGGATCGTCGATCTCGCTCACGACCGAGGGATCGATTTCCGTAGCAGGCGAAAATTCCCTCGGCATCTGGGCGATGGGGCTCTTCAGCGACGACGACAGCATCGAAATCAACCATTTCGGCGACGTCACGGCGGTTGGCGGCATATCGGCCACCGGCGGCGGCCGGATCGCGATCAACAGCACCGGCGACGTGACGGCGACCGGCGCGTCCGGCACGACCTCCGCGATCTTCGCCGGGGGCGCCGACATCCGGATCGCCAGCCGCGGCACGCTGGATGCAGGTGCCTCCACGGCCGGCTACGGCATCCGGGCGGAGGCGGCTTCCGATGCCGAGGGCCCGACAACGGCCCGCATCTCGCAATTCGGCGACATATTCGCCGGCAGTGACGGCATCAGCGTCGGCGGTTTCGACCAGGTCTGGATCGAACTGGAGGGGAGCATCGAGAGCGGCAATCACGGGATCGATGCATCCGGCGGGCAGGATGTCTCGATCGATCATGTCGGCAACATTGCCGCAGCAGGCACCGGGATTTGGGCCATTGCGGGAGACGGGGCGACACCGCCTCAAGATGTGTCGTTGATTTCGCGCAGCGCGGGGTCGATTCGCGCGATGACGGGCATCCTCGGGTCCTCGGAGGGATCGCTCGACATACGGCATGACGGAGACCTCGTTGCCGATGTCTGGGCCGTCTACGCCACGAGCCGCGGTTCCGCATCGATCACCCTGGACGGCGTGGTCGAATCGCTCAACCCGTCATTGGCGACGCTCATGCTTGCAGGGTTCGACACCACATATGACCGCGACGCCGAGCGCCGCATCGTCAATTACGGCACGCTGCGCCATGGCGCCGGGCTCGATGGCGCCGTCATCGCGGCGGCGAACGAGGGCCTGCTGGTCGAGATCGAAAATCACGGCCTGGTCGCGGGCGGGATCGGGATCGGCGGGGCCGGTTCAAGCGCGCATTTTGCCAACCACGCCGGCGCGCGCTTCGACATGGGACCGGCGATCGACCTGGGCGTGGACGGCCTTCTGCGCAATTCCGGCGCCCTGTCCCCGGCCGGATGGGGCACGGTCGGCACGTCGCAACTGACCGGCGACCTCGACCAGACGACGTCGGGAACGCTCGCCATCGACATTGACGGGGCCTCGTCCGACCTGCTGGCCGTCACAGGCTCCGCCGACCTGGCGGGCCGGGTGGCGCTTGCATTCGGGGCAATGCCCGCAGTCCCGCAAAGCTACACGATACTGAAGACCACCGAGGGCATCGGCACGCAGGGGCTGTCGGTCGCCAACCCGCTGGTCAGGTGGGCCATCGCATATCCGAATGACGAGGACGTGGAACTGACCATCTCCGGCTTCGACTTCTCGCCCGAGGGGCTGGCCGGCAACGCGGCCTGGATCGGGCAGCATCTGGAAGACGCATTCGAGAATGGCGGCGGCGATCTCGACGGCCTGCTCGGCAGTCTCGTCGCCATGGACGATCTGGGCGCAGTGCAGGCGGCTTACGCCACCTTCGCGCCAGAACCGCAGCTTGCCTCGGGGCTTGCCGCCATGTTCTCCAGCCTCGACTTCTCCGACCAGCTCATGAGCTGCCGGGTGCTGCCGGGCGGGGCCGTCGTGGTGGGCGAGGGGCAGTGCCTGTGGGCGCGCGCCACCGGCCGGCTGACGGAGGTCGACCGCGCCGATGTCGGCTACGAGGAGTTCTCGGCCGGCATTTCCGGCGGCGCGCAGGTGGCGCTGACGGAGACGCTGCGGGCGGGCTTCGGGCTGGGCGTCGAGGCGGCCAACATCGACACCGCGCTCGGCAGGTCCGAGGGCGAGCGCGCGCATGCGGGCGTCGCGCTAAAATACGTCTCCGGCGGGCTGACGCTGGCGGCGGCGGCCTCCGGCGGCATGGGCTGGATGGACAGCGACCGCCGGGCCTTCAACGGCGCCGGGCTCGACACGCTGACATCGGACCAGGAGATCGGCTTCGCCACCGGGCGGCTGCGCGCGGCCTACGCCTTCGGCGGGGCGCGCTTCCACGTGACGCCGCAGCTCGACCTGGCGGCGACCCATGTCCATGTCGACGGCTTCACGGAGACCGGCGGGGCGGCGGCGCTGGCCACCTCCGGGACCGGGTCGACGGTGCTGTCCGCCTCGCCCGCGGTCGAGATCGGGGCCATGGTGGACGCCGGCGGCTTCCTCTACCGGCCGCATGTCAAGGCGGGCGTGACCTGGTTCGACGACCCCGCCGTCACCATCGACGGCCGCTTCGCCGGCTCGCCCGCAGGCGTCGATCCGTTCACGGTGCGGGCGCAGGGCGACGAGGTGGTGGCCGACATCTCCGCCGGGCTCGACATCCAGGGCAGCGGCGGCATCGGGGTGCATGTGGGCTATGACGGCCGCTTCGGCGAGACGGTGGAAAGCCACGGCGGCACCATGAAGCTGCAGATGGCGTTCTGACGTCACGGCCGGCCGCGGTGCGGCGCGGGCACGCCCCGCGCCCGAGGCGCGGCCGCTGCCGCGCCTCACTATCGATTGCAATTGCCGCCCCGCCGCCCCATGATTCCGCGCCAGATCGCGGCGATTCCTGACATGAGAGGGCGGCCCCCAATGGCCGACAAGGATCTTTCGGCGTTCGACGCGCCGATCGACCGCACCCAGCGCACCGGCAGCATCGGTCTCGTCTTCCTCGTCGCGGTGGTGCTCGTCGTCTCCGCCATCGGCGTGACGCTGATCAACCGCGACAATGCGGGGCCCTACATCCTGACCTTCCTGGCGATGCTCGCCGTGGTCGGGGTGTTCGCGCTGTTCGCGGTGGCCATGGGCATCCTGCAGCTCGGCGGCCGGGCGGTCCGCGAGGACTTCGCGCGCGCCTTCGTGGCCGGCGCCGACGAGGGCATCCTGGTCACCGACGGCTCCGGCGGCATCGTGTTCGCCAACCGCGCCTATCTGGGGCTGACGGGTGCGGCGGGCGCGGCCGACGCGCGGCCCATCGAGCGGGTGTTCTCGGGCGATCCGGACGTGGCCGAGGCGATCTACCGCCTGGCGCAGGCCGCCCGCGAGGGCCGCCGCGCGCAGGAGGAATTCCGCGTCTCCGCAGGGCCCGCCGGCGAGCCGGTGTGGTACCGCGCGGCGGTGCATGCGCTGCCGCACACCCGCGGCACCGCGGAGATCGTGTGGACGCTGGCCGACGTGACCCGCGAGCGCGAGCGGCAGGAGAACATCTTCCAGGAACTGCAGCACGCCATCGACTTCCTCGACCATGCTCCCGCCGGCTTCTTCTCCGTGGAGGCGGACGGCGCCATCGGCTACATGAACGCGACCCTCGCGGCGCTGCTGGACCACGATCTCGCCCGGGTCGGCTCCGGCGGGCTGACGCTGTCGGACCTGTTCTCCGGCGACGGCGCCGCGCTGGTGACCTCCATCAGCGGCGCGCCCGGCACGGTGGTCACCGAGGTGTTCGACGTCGACCTCAAGACCCGCGGCGGCCAGAGCATCCCGGCGCGCATCCTGCATAAGCTGGCCTTCGCAGCCGATGGCACGCCCGGCGCCTCGCGCACCCTGGTGCTCGACCGCTCGCGCGGCACCGGCGTCGCCGATCCGCTGCGCGCCGCCGAGGTGCGCTTCGCCCGGTTCTTCAACAACACCCCCATCGCCATCGCCACCGTGGACCGCGCCGGCCGGCCGGTGCGCGCCAACGC
>JAEWEX010000007.1 GCA_023389135.1 Pseudomonadota bacterium
CCAGGACTATTTCCCGGAGACCATGGGCCGGCAGGTATTCTACGATCCGCCCGACCGCGGCTTCGAGCGGGAGATCAGGAAGCGGCTGGACTACTGGTCGAAGCTGCGCCGCGAGCGGGGCGAATGAGGCGGCCGTGACGGACGCCATCACCGCCGTCGCCATCGAGGGCTACCGGTCGATCCGCCGCATCCACCTGCCGGTGGAGCGCCTCACCGTGCTGGTCGGGCGCAACGGCGTCGGCAAGACCAACCTCTATCGCGCGCTGGAACTGCTCAGGGCCGCCGCGGCCGGCACGATCACCCGCGACATCGCGGCCGAGGGCGGGATCGGCTCCGTGCTGTGGGCCGGCCCGCGCGAGCGGGGGCGCAAGGTCAGGCTCGCGCTCGCGGTCGATCTCGGCCACCTGCGCTACCGCGTCGAGGTCGGGCTACCGTTCCCGACCGAGGCCGCGCTGAGCGAGACCGAGCCGCTGGTCAAGGTCGAGGAACTGACCCTGCTGCCGCCGGCGACATCGAGGCCGGTCGTGCTCATGAAGCGCGAGGGGCCGGGCGTGTGGCTGCGCGACGAGGAGGGCAGGCGGCACAGCTACGAGCGGGCCCTGGTCGCCTCGGAGACGGCGCTGGCCGCGTTCCAGGACCAGAAGCGGTTCGCCGAGCTGGACATGGCGCGCCGGGCGCTGCTGGACTGGCGCTTCTACCATGACTTCCGCACCGACCGGGCCTCGCCGATCCGGCGGCCGGCGCTGGCCATCACCACGCCGACGCTCGCCTCCGACGGCCACGACCTCGCGGCGGCGCTCGCCACCGTGGCGCGCATCCGCGGCGAGGCGCCGGCCGTCGACCAGGCGGTGGACGACGCGTTCCCGGGCGCGCGGCTGGCGCTGTCGCTGGAGCGCGGCGAGGTTTCGCTGGGCCTGGCCATGCCGGACCTGCCGCGGCCGCTGTCCGCCCACGAGCTGTCGGACGGCACGCTCGCCTATCTCGCCCTTGTCGCGGCGCTCGCCGGATACCGGCTGCCGGGATTCGTGGCGCTGAACGAGCCGGAGACCAGCCTGCATCCCGACCTGATCGCTCCGCTCGCCCGCCTGATCGCCCGTGCGGCGGAGCGCACGCAGATCTGGGTCGTCACCCATTCCGAGCCGCTGGCCGCGGCGCTGGCCGGGGAGGCCGGCACGGTCGCCCGCCAGGTGGTGAAGCAGGAGGGCGCGACCTGGATCGAGGGGCTGCGGCTGACGGGGGCGTTCGGCGACGGGTGACGCTTGGCGGCGGCGGCCCGCGATGCAATAGTTCCGCCAGGAGGTCAGCCATGTCCGGACTGCCGTCTGATCGGATCGACAAACTTGCCGCCGGGCTCAAGGCGCTGGCCGAGCGCGACCAGGCGCCGATCCTCGACACGCTCGAATTTCTCGTGGCCCAGGCGGGCATCGGGGACGTGATGTCGGAGGCGCACCGCGCCGAGGTCACGCGCCGCCTTTCAGGCCCGCCTGAATTTGCCAGCGATGCCGACGTCGAGGCCTTCTTCGCCCGGAACCGGCATTGAAGGTTCGGTACCTTCGAGAGGCGCTGACCGACCTCCGCGACATCGAGGACTATCTTCGCGCTCATGACCCCGGCGCTGCCCGCCGCATCATCGATCGCATCGAAAACACGATCCGGCGGCTGGAGACGTTTCCCTGGTCGGCACGGCGAGGTGCGGTCCCTGGCACGCGTATCCTGATCGTGCCGGGCACGCCATACTATGTCGTGCTTCGCCCCACGGACGTGACCATGGATGTCGTCGCAGTGTTCCATGTGGCCAGAGGCGCCCCGCGATGACCTCGCTTCTCCTCGTCATGGCGGGCGGCGGGCTCGGAGCCGGGGCGCGGCATCTGGTCAATGTCGCGGCGCTGCGGCTGCTCGGCGTGTCGTTCCCCTACGGCACGCTCACCGTGAACGTGGCGGGCTCGCTGCTCATGGGCCTGCTGGTGGGCTGGCTGGCGCTGAGATACGAGGGCGGCGGGCAGGGCCTGCGGCTGTTCCTCGCCACCGGCGTGCTGGGCGGCTTCACCACCTTCTCTGCCTTCTCGCTGGATGCCGTTGCGCTGTGGGAACGGGGGGCGTACGGGCCGGCCGCGCTCTACGTGGCGGCTTCGGTGGCGATTTCCATCGCCGCGCTCGTCGCGGGCCTCGCGCTCATGAGGGCTCTGGCGTAAGAACACGCCCATGTCCGCCGTCCAGACCCTCACCGTGAAGCCCGACGAGAACGGGATCAGGCTCGACCGCTGGTTCAAGGCGCGGTTCCCGAGCCTGCCGTTCGGCCATCTGCAGAAGCTGGTGCGCACCGGCCAGGTGCGCGTCGACGGCGCGCGCGCCAAGACCCAGACCCGGCTCGAGGCCGGCCAGAGCGTGCGCGTGCCGCCGCTCAAGCTCGACGACGAGCCGGCGGACGGCAAGCCCCGGCCGCCGAAGCCGCGCAGCGAGGACGAGCGCGTCCTGCGCGAGATGATCCTCTACGAGGACAAGGACGTGATGGTGCTGAACAAGCCCTACGGCCTGGCCGTCCAGGGCGGCTCGGGCACCACGCGCCATATCGACGGGCTGCTGGAGAGCATGCGCGACCGCGACGGCCAGAAGCCGCGCCTGGTCCACCGGATCGACAAGGACACCGCCGGCTGTCTGGTGGTCGCCAAGACCCGGCTGGCGGCAGCGACGCTGGCCAAGTCGTTCAAGTCGCGCGCGGCCAGGAAGGTCTACTGGGCGCTGGTGCCCGGCGTGCCCAAGCCCCGGCAGGGCCGCATCTCCACCTACCTGGCCAAGGACAAGGACGCCGACGGCAACGACAAGATGCGCGTCGCGCGCCACGGCGAGGACGAGGCCAGCCACGCGGTCACCTACTACACGGTGGTGGAGCAGGCGGCGCAGCGACTGTCATGGCTGTCGCTGAAGCCGGTCACGGGCCGCACCCACCAGCTCCGTGCGCACACCGCCCACATGAAGCACCCGATCGTCGGCGACCCGAAATATTTCGACAAGGAGAACTGGGAGCTGCCCGGCGGGATCCAGAAC
>JAEWEX010000011.1 GCA_023389135.1 Pseudomonadota bacterium
GCCATGCCCCGCGCCTCGTAGACGTGGCGGGAGAGGAAATGGCCGGTGAGCCGGAACACCGCCGCGACATCCTCCACGGTCGGCGCGGCGTTGGGGCCCGAGCCGACCAGGAACGCCGGCAGCGTCAGCAGCCGCCCGGCATAGGCGGCGCCGGCGTCGCGGCCCACCGCGCGGCCGGATTTCGGCGACACATAGGCCAGGTCATGGGCCTCCCCGGTCGCGGCGCAGCTTGACAGGTCGAGGCCGAAGCCGAGCTCCGACAGCATGGCGAGCTCGAAGCGAACCATGAGCGCGGCGGCGGTGGCGGCGTCGTCCAGATGCTCGATGACGATGCCCAGCGCCTGGTAGACCGCGGGATGGGGGTCGCGCTCGGGCAGCAGCCGCGCCAGCGCAACGAGGTTGCCGAGCCCGAACAGGGCGGCGCGCGAGGCCATCAGCCGCCCGGCCGCCAGGTCGAGCCCCTCCACCGTGAAGTTGCCGAGATGCTCGTCGAGGCGGGCGCGCCAGTGCGCCTGCAGGCGGTTGCCCGCCTGCAGCAGCGGCCTGGCCGTGCGCGATCGGCCGCCGCGCACGATGCCGAGATGGCGGCCGTGCCCGCGGGTCATGAGCTCCACCAGCGCACTGGTCTCGCCATGGGTGCGCACCGAGAGCACGATGCCTTCATCGGTCCAGTCCATTCAGCGCAGCCAGTTCTCCACCATGAGCCCGTCCACGCGCCGGAACTCGCGCTCGTTGCCGGTCACGAGCACGAGGCCCAGCGCAAGCGCCTGCGCGGCGATCAGCATGTCGTTGGCGCCGATGGGCAGCCCCCTCAGCTCCAGGGCGGTGCGGAGCTGGCCATAGGCCAGGTCGCAGGGCGGCTCCAGCGGCAGGATGTCGAGCGCGCCGAGCACGGCGTCGAGCTGCGCCGTCAGCCGCGCCGCGTTGCGCCTTGCCGCACCGTAGCGCAGCTCGGCCGCGACGATGATGCTGGTGCACAGTCCGCCGTCAGCGACGGAGAGCGCCCTGAGAGCGACCGGTCCGTGCGGATGTCTCACCAGCTCGGAGACGATGTTGGTGTCGAGCAGGTAGCGCGTCACAACCCGACCGGCTCGGCCTCACGGTCCTCGACGGCGGCGAAGTCCTCGTCCAGCGTGTCGAGCCGCGACAGCACGGCCGCAAGCGGACTGCGGCTGGAGGGCTCGATCACGAGCCTGTCGCCCTCCTTGCGGATCACGGCCTCATCGCCCGGCAGCTCGAACTCGCGTGGAATGCGGACGGCCTGGTTGCGGCCGTTGCGGAACAGGCGGACATGTCGCGCGGCCATCGGCGCCTCCTCTGGCATATGCCGTCAACATAGGCCCGGATCATCGACGCAGCAACATCACCCCCGCGGGAACTCCAGCCCCATCTCGCGGTAGCGCTCGGGGTCGTCGCCCCAGTTCTCGCGCACCTTCACGAACAGGAACAGGTGCACCTCGGCCTCGGCGATCTCGGCGATCTCGCGGCGGGCGGCCGACGAGATCGACTTGACGGTCTGGCCGCCCTTGCCGATCACGATCTTCTTCTGGCTGTCGCGCTCCACGAACACGGTCTGCTCGATGCGCACCGAGCCGTCCTCGCGCACGGTCCAGCTGTCGGTCTCCACGGTGGAGGCGTAGGGCAGTTCCTCGTGCAGGCGCTCGAACAGCTTCTCCCTGGTGATCTCGGCCGCCAGCACCCGCAGCGGCAGGTCCGAGAGCTGGTCGTCGGGATAGAGCCACGGCCCCTCGGGCAGCCGCGCTGCGAGCCAGCCGCGCATGTCGGCCACGCCGTCGCCGCTGAGCGCGGAGACCATGAACACCGCCTCGAACGGAACGCGGGCCGACGCCTCCTGCGCCAGCCGCAACAGCGCCTCGCGCTTCACCAGGTCGATCTTGTTCAGAATCAGGAACCTGGGATGGCGAACCTCACCCAGTTTCTCGAAGATCGACAGGGCCGCGTCGTCCAAGCCCTTGCGGGCGTCGACCAGAACGCCGACCACGTCGGCGTCGGCGGCGCCGCCCCAGGCGGTCTTGACCATGGCGCGGTCGAGGCGGCGCTTGGGCTGGAAGATCCCGGGCGTGTCCACGAACACGATCTGGGTGCGATCCTCCATGACGATGCCGCGCATCAGCGCCCGCGTCGTCTGCACCTTGTGGCTGACGATGGCCACCTTGGCGCCGACGAGCTGGTTCAGCAGCGTCGATTTCCCGGCATTGGGGGCGCCGATGAGGGCGACGAATCCGCAGCGGGTCGATGTCTCAGCCATCCCGGCCTCCGTTCCAGACGCCTTCGCGGATGAGGACCTGCTCGGCCGCGGCCTGTTCCGCCATGCGCTTGGAGCGGCCGACGCCCACCGCCTCGGCCAGGCTCTCCACCGCCACCGCCACGCGGAAGCTCGGACGGTGGTCGGGGCCGGAGCGCCCGACCTCGCGATACACGGGAGCCGCCAGGCCGCGGCCCTGCGCCCATTCCTGCAGCGCCGTCTTGGCGTCGCGCTGCGGCGCCGCAGGCTCGCGCATGCGCGCGCCCCAGAACCGCTCCACGAAGCCGTAGGCCTCCGCGAAGCCGCCGTCCAGGAAGACCGCGCCGATCAGCCCCTCGCAGGCATCGCCGAGGATGGCGCCCTTGCGCCGGCCGCCGGACTGCGCCTCGCCCTCGCCGAGGCGGATGGCCTCGCCCAGGCCCAGCGCCAGCGCGACCTCAGCGCAGGTCTCCTTGCGCACCAGCGCCGCGAGCCGGCGCGACAGCTCGCCCTCGTCGGCCTCGGGATGCGCCCTGAACAGCAGGTCGGCGACCACCAGGCCCAGCACCCGGTCGCCCAGGAACTCGAGCCGCTGGTAGGTGTCGCCGCGGAACCGCTCGCCGGCGACGGCGCTGACATGGGTCAACGCCCGCTCCAGCAGCGCCTGGTCCCGGAACGCATAGCCGATGCGATGCTCCAGACCGGCGCGGAGTTCGTCGCGGGTCATCTCAGCAGGTCGAGCAGCCGGCTCCACCTGACGGTCCAGGGCCACTTCCAGAACTGCCAGGCCGCCTGCCCCTCCTCCACGGAGAAGAAGATGATCTCGGCGCGGCCGATCAGGTTCTCGTGGGGGACGTAGCCCACCGCCGAGAGCACGCGGCTGTCGGTGGAGTTGTCGCGGTTGTCGCCCATCATGAAATAGTGCCCGGCGGGCACCTCGTAGGGCGGCGTGTTGTCGTAGAAGCCGTTGTCCACCAGGTCGAGCGTCTCGTAGGAGACGCCGTTGGGCAGGGTCTCGCGGTAGCGCGGGACGCGCACCATGCGGCCGGACGGCTCGCGCTCGACATAGTCCTCGACCCGCTCGCGCGGCACCGGCTGGCCGTTGATGACCACCTGGCCGTCCACCATCTGCACGGTGTCGCCGGGCAGGCCGATCACGCGCTTGATGTAGTCCGTGGCGTTGTCCACCGGCAGCTTGAACACGGCGACGTCGCCGCGCTCCGGCGCGCTGCCCCAGATGCGGCCCTCGAAGAGGTCCGGCGAGAAGGGCAGCGAATGTTTCGAGTAGCCATAGCCCCATTTGGTGACGAAGAGATAGTCGCCCTCCAGCAGCGT
>JAEWEX010000012.1 GCA_023389135.1 Pseudomonadota bacterium
ACGGTCAGGCGGTCGCGCGGCATCTCACGCCTCCTGCCGGTCGCGGGACCGCATCAGCTTTCCGGCGGCCGTGGCCAGCCGGCCCCCGAACAGCAGCAGCAGGATCAGCGCGCCGATCGCCATCACGCCCGGACGCAGCAGGAATTCCAGCCCGAAGCGGGTGTAGGAGATCTGCAGGTAGCGCTCCAGCGGGATCGACAGCACGAACCCCACCAGCACCGGCGCGCGGGGCCAGCCCAGCATGCTGCACACGATGCCGAACGCGCCGAACAGCACCAAGAGCCCGATGTCGAACCAGCGCTCGGCCGCCTGGTAGGCCGCGAACACGAGCACCAGCATGAGGTGCGGCACCAGCACCGATGCGCGGATGGTCGAGATGCGCGCGGCGAAGTTGGTGGTGGCGATGCTGAGCAGCACCACGAGGACGTTGGAGAGCGCCAGCGTCCACACCGCGAGGTAGATCACCTCGACGCCGGAGCCGCGCGCGAGCGAGGGGCCGGGGCTGAAGCCCAGCAGGACGAGGCCGCCCAGCAGCACCGCCGTGGTGCCGCTGCCCGGAATGCCGAACAGCAGGGTCGGCACCAGGCTGCCGCCTTCCTTGGCGTTGTTGGCGCTTTCCGGCGCCATCACGCCGCGCACGTCGCCATGCCCGAACTGGGACGGGTCGCGCACCATGCGCTTGGTGACGCCGTAGCAGATCCAGTCGATCACCGAGCCGCCGACGCCCGGCACCAGCCCGAGCAGCGAGCCGATCATGCTGTTGCCGGCGACCAGCCGCTTGTTGCGGAACACGTCGCGGACGCCGTCCATGCGCGAGCCCCGCAGCGAGGCGGCCTCCGCCACCGCGCTGCCGCTGACCAGGAGCTTGAAGAGTTCGGGGACGCCGAACAGGCCGAGCGCCACCACCGCCAGCTTGATTCCGTCGAACAGGTGCAGGTAGCCGAAGGAATAGCGGTAGACCGGCTCGCTGGGCGCCGCGCCGACGGCCCCGATCAGCAGCCCCAGGAACGCCATCACCAGCCCGGCGATCTGGTTGCCCGAGGACAGCATCGCCACCGTGCTGGCCCCCAGCAGGCACAGCATGAACAGTTCCGGCGTGCCCAGCGCCAGGATGATCGGGCGCGCCACGGGCACCACGGCGGCCAGCACCAGGGCGCCGATGATGCCGCCGATCATGGAGGACAGGTAGGCCGCGGTCAGCGCCCGGCGCGCCATGCCCTTGCGGGCCATGGGATAGCCGTCCATCACGGTTGCCGCGGCGCTGGCCGAGCCCGGCACGCCGATCAGCACCGCTGGCAGCGTGTCGGAGGTGTGCAGCGCGCCCATCATGCCGATGAGCAGCGCCATGCCGCTGGTCGGGTCCATGCCGTAGATCAGCGGCAGCAGGATGGACATGCCGGCGACGCCGCCGAGCCCGGGCAGCAGGCCGATGACGTAGCCGTAGACCACGCCCGTGCCGAGCCACATCAGCCTGTCCGGCCGTGTCAGCTCGATCAGGCCGTTCAAGACGTGTTCCATGCCTGCCCGCTGTCCCGCCTGGATGGCGACTTGGGGTGGGTTCGCCCGCGGTCAGCGGTTCTGGCGGGCGATGAAGTCGTTGAGCAGGGCGATGATCTCGTCGCTGGGGTTGAGCATCACGTCCACCATGCGCTTCAGCGGCTGGCCGCGCAGGATCGCGTAGCCGCCGAGCTCGTCCTTGCCTTCCTCGATCATGCGCGGGTCCTCGGACATCGCGTCGACCGCCGCGCGCAGCTTCACCAGCGCGGCTTCCGGGGCATCCGCATGCACCCACAGGATCTTGGAGCCGCTGATCCCCGCCGCGACCAGGAACTTGTAGGCCTCCCACTCGGGGCCGGCGGGCTTCTGGCCGTGCAGCATCTCGTAGACCTCGCCGGTATGCGGCAGGTCGGGGAATGCCGGATCGCGCGCCACCTCGCCATCCTCGATGATGCCCAGCGTGTAGAGCGGGGCGGCGGTGCCCTCCTCCACCAGCGGCACGACGTTGCTGAGATAGGAGGGGGCGGTCTGCACGTCGATGGTGGCCTCGCCCTGCTCGAAGGCGATGCGCGCGGCGCTGCGGCCGTCATAGCCGTAATTGGTGGTGACGGGGATATCGAGCAGCTCGAACGAGAACACCCGGATCAGGTCGCCGCCGGAGGGCCGCGCGGCGGCGTTGAACAGCGGCTCCTTCAGGTTCTTGAGGTCCGCGGCGGAGCTGACGCCGGTGTCCTTGCGGACATAGACCACGTTGCCCGCCGGGATCGCCGCCAGCGCCTCCAGCTTGCGCAGGTCGTAGAGCACGCCCTGCTCCTTGAAGATGTAGGGCGTCGTGCTCGAGAACGCGCCGGTCAGCAGCGCCTTGCCGTCATGGGGATATTTGAGCTCGTACTCGTTGGAGCCGATGACGCCCGACGCGCCCTCGATGTTGATGACCTGCATGGTCGGCTTGCCGTCCAGATGCTCGCTGACCCAGCGGGCGAAGAACTGCCCGGTCAGCGTGGTGCCGCCGCCCGGCGGGTAGGGCACCACCATGTGGACGGTCTGGCCGGCATAGGTGAAGTCCTGCGCCGGAGCCTGGGGAGCGAGGGCAAGCAGCATGGCCCCGCCCAAGAGAAGCGACTTCCTGAACACGATTCGTCCTCCGGGAGGTTTGTTTTCGGGGCGCCTGCCCGCGTGGCGGTCTGCCGGCGGGGATCCGTGGCGCTACTGGTTCTGCGAGGCGATGAATTCGCCGATGGTGCGCACGACCTCGTCGCTGGGATTGAGCGCCACGGCCACGGTCGCGCGCAGGCTGTCGCCGAAGTTCAGATCGTAGCCGCCCAGCTCGTCCTTGCCCTCCGCGATGAAGTCCGGGTCGGTGGACATGCTTCGGACGCCCGCGCGCAGCTTGTCGAGCGCGCCGGCGGGCGCGTCGCCATGGGCCCAGATCACCTTGGCCCCGTTGACGCCGGCGGCGATCATGAAGGTGTAGGTGTCCCACGCGGCGCCCTCCGGCGCCTTGCCGTGGAGCGCCTGGTAGACCTCGCCCACATGGGGAAGGTCGGGGAAGGCCGGGTCGCGGACGATGCGGCCGTCCTCGACGATGCCGAAGCTGAACAGCGGCACGGCGGTGCCCTCGTCCACCAGCGGGACGACGTTCTTCAGGTAGGTCGGCGTGGTCTGCACGTCGATGGACGCCTCCCCCTGCTCGAACGCGATGCGGGCGGGGCCGCGGCCGTCATAGCCGTAGTTGATGGTGATCGGGGCCTCCAGCAGCGTCAGGGCGAACGCCCGGATCAGGTCGCCGCCGGAGGGCCGCGACGCGGCGAAGTGCAGCGGCTTGGCGGGGTTCGCGAGGTCGGCCGGGGTGCGCACGCCGGTATCGGCGCGCACATAGGCGACGTTGCCGGCGGGCACGCTGGCCAGCGGCTCGAAGTCGCGCGGGTCGAACCTGACCCCCTCCTCCCGCACCAGGAACAGCGCGGTGGAGCCCAGCAGCACGCTGAGCCCGTCATGGGGATAGGACAGCGCGTATTCGTTGGAGCCGATGACGCCGCCGGCGCCCTCGATGTTGACCACCTGCGCGGTCGGGCCGCCGTCCACGTGCCGCCCCAGCCAGCGGGCGAAGAACTGGCCCGTGAGGGTGGTGCCGCCGCCCGGCGGATAGGGCACCACCACCCGCAGCGTCTCGCCCTCGAAGGAGAAGTCGTCGGCGGCCGTCGCCGGCGCGCATGCCAGAAATCCGGCCAGTACGGTGATGGCGGCCCGTGCGAGACGCTGCATCTGCTGTCCTCCCTGACGCCGCCGTCGCCGGTTGTCGCGATCTTGTGCGCTGGAACGATGCGACCCGGGCCGGGACCCTGATCTCGCCCGCAGCAGTCATGACGGCCATGCATGATCGGAATCGCCGCAACTCTTTTGCAAATGACTTTTTTCAGCCTGCTGCATGCCTCCTGTTCATGGGCGGATGGCATGCTGAGCGCGCCTGCCGGGCTTTCTCATGAGTGGAAGGCATGGAGCTTGGCCGCAAAAATCGGTTGAGCGGACGCCGCGCCTGACCTTTGCTGCAGGATCTCTCCCGGGGCCGCCCGAGGCCTCGAAACCGCCGGGGTGCGCATGGCCGGGCTTCTCGACCGAATTCTGGACTACGTCGCCGCGGCGCCCGCCCTCGACGCCTCGGACCCGGCGCTGCCCCGGGCCGAGCGCTCCATCGCCGACACGCTGGCGGTGATGATGGCCGGCGCCCGCAGCGAGGTGGCGGCGCCGCTGGTGTCCTATGCCTCAGGCC
>JAEWEX010000044.1 GCA_023389135.1 Pseudomonadota bacterium
CTGCATCAGTTTCTCTCGCCGCTCAGCAACCTGCGGGACGACGAGTATGGCGGCTCGTTCGACAACCGCATCAGATACCTGATGGAGACGCTGGATGCGGTGCGCGAGGAGTGGCCGGCCGACCTCCCGCTGTTCGTTCGCGTGTCGGCCAGCGACTGGGTGGAAGGCGGCTGGGACCTGGAACAGACCGTCGAGCTCGGCCGCCGCCTGAAGGCGCGCGGAGACGTCGACCTGATCGATTGCTCCAGCGGCGGAAACGATCCGCGACAGTCGATCGACATCCACCCCGGCTACCAGGTGCCGCTGTCGCAGGCGATCCGAGAGGGGTCGGGACTGCCGACCTCGGCAGTCGGGCTGATCCACAGTCCGGACATGGCCGAACAGATTCTGGCCAACCGGCAGGCGGACCTGGTGGTGCTGGGCCGGACCCTGATGGCGGAGCCCTACTGGCCGCTGAGGGCCGCCAGGGCGCTGCGGGCCGAGATGGCGTGGCCGCTGCAATACGAGCGGTCAAACATATTCTGAATCGTGGCCGCGTGTCCCGCAGGCCCGGCAGTCCTCACAGCAGGTTCAGCCAGGGCGTGCGGGGCAGCGGCATCTCGGCGAACTGCACGAACAGCACATAGCACACCACGCCCGCGACGCCGCCCATCGCGGCGCTGCGCAGCGCCGGCCGGCAGCCCGCGAGGTAGAATGCCGCGATGAAGAACAGCGTCGTCGCGACCGGATAGCCGACGGCGCGCATAGCAACCGCGTAGACCACGAGCAGCAGCGTGAAGACGACATAGGGCGGCAGGGTCCAAGCCGTCCCGCCGGCGGGCGGCGGCTCCGCGGCGGCGGCCTCGGCCGGGCGGCGGAAACTCTGCACGATCATCGCGATGCCGAGCACGCCCAGAAGGATGCCGACGATCTGCAGATAATGATCGGGTCCGACTTCGTCGAACATCGCGAACTCGCGATATTCGCGCATGACGCGATCGCCCTCGACGACCGACACGATGCTCATCAGCACCAGCAGCAGCCCGATTACCCGGTCAGCCATCTTGCCCCTCCCTGTCGTCCGGTCATCATCGCGCCGGTTCGGAGCAGGTGGCAATTGGCGTGCCAGCCGCCACGGCGGGCGCCAACGCCGTCGGCCGCCCTCGCGCTGTCGTTCCCGCGCACAAAGCGCCGCGCGTTGTCCGTCATGGCGACACAAGCGGCGCCGGGCACGGGCGAGGCCCCCGCAAGGCCCTCCGGCACGGAACTTGCGAGACCTGGCCATGACCTGGGGAGGAAACAGGCGCAATGGCATTCACCTATATCGTACGGTGCAATTTCTCCGAGCCCGCGCGCGAGCAGGCCTGGAACGACTGGTACAACGGCCCGAAGCTCGTCCAGATGCTGGCCAAGCCCATGTTCAGGACCGTGCAGCGGTTCCGCCGGGTCGCTGGTGCGGGGCGAGACTACGTCGCGTTATGGACGATAGATTCCCCCAAGGCCTTCGAGACGGAGGAATATACGTCCGACTGGGGCTTCTTCGAGTGGCGTCCCTACATCATCGACTGGAGCCGCGACCTGTTCGAGGGCGCCCCGGCGGATGACCGACTTCCCATCGACCGCGACGGCGCGCTGACGATCGTCTCGTTCGACGGGCTGTCCGCCGAGGCGGCGGAAGCGGGGCGGCGCGACGTGGACGCCAGCACGCCCGGCTTCTCGTGGTTCCCCTCGGCTGGGCTCGACCGGCACACTCCGCTGATCGGCCTGCGGACCGGCGAAGCCGACGCGCCCGCCGGCGCCGGCCAGCGCGTGGTGTACCGCCCGATCTCCGCCTTCCATCGCGCCGAACAGCGCCAGGCGACCTAGTCCGGGGGGCATCATCGTGGAATTCGGACTGTTCGACGGACTGGTCAACGCCTTCACCGTCTCCAACCTCGCCTTCGCCCTGCTCGGCTGCCTTCTCGGCACGCTGGTCGGGGTGCTGCCGGGACTTGGTCCATCCTCGGCCATGGCGATCCTGTTGCCCATCGCGCTCTACATGCCGCCCGAGGGCGCCATCATCCTGATGGCGGGCATCTATTACGGCGCGATGTATGGCGGGTCGACCACTGCGATCCTGATGAACGTCCCGGGTGAGGTGTCGTCGATCGTCACCGCGCAGGACGGCTTCCCGATGACCCGGAACGGCCAGGCGGGTCAGGCGCTGGCCATCGCGGCCATGGGATCCTATCTGGCCGGCATCACCGGCACGCTGACCATCGCGCTGATCGGGCCGAGCCTCGCCGATCTCGCGCTCAGCTTCGGGCCGCCTGAATATTTCGGCCTGGTCCTGTTCAGCCTGGCAGCGCTGATCAGCTTTTCCGGCGACTCGCTCGTGAAGGGCATCGCGCTCGGCCTGTGCGGCATGTGGTTCGCCTCGGTCGGCACCGATCCGCTGACGGGAACCCAGCGGCTGAACTACGGCACGATCGAGCTGATGAAGGGGTTCGACATCGTTCCGGTGCTTGTCGGCCTGTTCGGCATCGGCGAGGTGCTTTGGAGCCTGCAGAGCAGCGTACAGCAGATCTTCACGGGCAAGCTCGGCTCGTGGCTGTCGATGATCCCGAAAGGCGTGCTCCTGGCGCGAGGGATGCTGGCGGCGGCGCGCGGCACGGTTCTCGGCTTCATCCTCGGGCTGCTGCCGGGCATGCTGCCGGCGCTGACAGCCTACCTCGCCTACGATGTCGAGAAGAACATCTCCAAGACGCCGGAGAAGTTCGGCACCGGCATGATCGAGGGCGTCGCGGCGCCGGAGGCGGCCAACAACGCCACCGCCATGGCGGGTTTCATTCCGCTGCTGTCCCTCGGCATCCCGACAAGTCCGGCGCTCGCCATCATCCTCGGCACGCTGCTGATCAACGGGCTGACGCCCGGGCCGATGCTGTTCGTGCAGCAGCCGCTGTTCGTGTGGACGGTGATCGCCAGCATGCTGATCGCCAACACAATGCTGCTGGTGTTCAACCTGCCGCTGATCGGGATATGGGCGCGGATCAGCAAGATCCCCTACCGTATCCTCGGTCCGATCATCCTGGGCGTGTGCGTCGTCGGAGCCTACGCGCCGCGCAACACTCTGTTCGACGTCTACGTGGCGATCGCCTTCGGGGTGATCGGCTACGGCATGCGCCGGTTCAACCTGCCGGTCGCGCCGTTCGTGCTCGGCTTCCTGCTGGGACCGATGCTCGAGCAGGCGCTGCGCCAGTCCGTGTCGCTGTCGGGCGGCTCTCCCGTGATCTTCTTCGAGTGCCCGATCTCGCTCGGCCTGATCATCGGCGCAACCGTCGTCGTGATCGGCACCAGCTACCTCAAGAGACGCTCGCGCCTCGTCACGGGCATCATCCGCGACAGCACCAACGAGACGTGACGCAAGCCGCGCCGGCGGCCTGTCCGCCGTCGTCCAGACAGCCAGATGGGAGGAATGAATGAACAACTTACTGAGATTGATGACGCTCGGCGTGGCGGCCGTCGCCTTCGCCGGCGGCGCATCCGCGCAGACCAAGTTCCCGACCAAGGCGGTCGAGCTGATCGTGCCGTTCGCGGCCGGCGGCTCCACCGATCTGGGTGGACGGGTGATCGCCAAGGCGCTTGAGGCCAAGTGGGGCGTGCCCGTGCGGATCGTCAACAAGCCGGGCGGAAACACCGTGCCGGCGGTGAGCGAGGTGATGCAGGCCAAACCGGACGGCTACACCGTCCTGGTCGACGGCCCGCCGCAGAGCTCCATGCTCCAGACCGTGGTCAGGAACCTCCCGTTCAAGACCACGGATCGCACGTTCGTGGCGATCGCCGCGTACACGCCCATGAAATTCGTGGTGCACAAGGACTCCCCCTTCAAGACCCTCCAGGAGGCTGCCGACGACGCCAAGAAGGATCCCTCGACCTTCACCTGGACCTCGCTCGGTGGCGCCGGCGCACAGGACATGTCCTTCCGCCAGTTCTTCGCCTCCATCGGCATCGACGTGACCAAGACCCGGCCGCTGCAGCTCAAGGGCGGCTCGGAGGCCATCACCATGACCGCCGGCGGCCATGTGGACATGGGCGTGGGCTCCTACAGCTCCATCGCCGCCCCTCTCGATGCGGGCAACATCCGCGTCCTTGCGGTGGCCGCGCCGGAGCGCTGGCCGAACCTGCCCGACACGCCGACCACCGCCGAGGCGGGCTTCCCGGACATCGAGGTGCTATACTGGATCGGCATTTCCGGACCTCCGGGGCTGCCCGACGACGTGGCCAAGATCTGGGACGACGCCGTCCGCGAGGTGGTGGGCACCCAGCAGGTCAAGGACGAACTTCTGAAGGTCGGGCTTCTGCCGCTCTATGCCTCCGCGGCCGACATGGCGGAGCGCGTCGCCTCGGAAGAAAAGGTCACACAGAAGCTCTACGGCCGCTGATCGGCCCGGTTGCAGGGGAAGCGCCATGAAACTGTATGGTTCCGAGACCTCGCCCTATGTCCGCAAGGTGCGGGTGCTGGTGCAGGAGAAGGCCATCCCCTGTGACTTCGTCGTCGAGGATCCGTGGCAGACCTCGCCACGGCTCCTCGGCATGAACCCGATCGGCAAGGTGCCGGTGCTGGAACTGGACAACGGCTCCACGCTGTATGACTCGTTTCTGGTCATGGAGTATCTCGACCGGCTCGGCGACCCCTCCGGGGCCATGCTGCCGGCGGACGGCCCCCCGCGCTGGCAGGTGCTTCGCTGGCACGCGCTGGCGCACGCCGTGATCGACGCCTGTGTCGTGCAGGTGCTGGAATCCCGTCGTCCCGAGGACAAGAGGATGCCCGAGCGCGCTGCGCGCGAGCAGGAGCGCATCGTCCGGATCCTCGACGCCGCATCCGCGGATGTGTCGGGGCCCGGTCCGCTGGTCGGCGGCCGGCTCGGCCTCGCCGACCTGATGCTCGGCGTCGCGCTTCAATACGTCGACTTCCGCGTCCCGCACGACTGGCGCTCGCCGCGGCCTGGCCTCGCGGCATGGCTCGACGACATTGCCCGCCGCCCCGCCTTCACCAACACCCTGCCGCCCGGATTCACGCCACCGGCGTGAGTCTCACGGGCCGAGGTAGAGCCCGCCGTTCACCTCGATGGCGGTGCCGGTGACGTAGTCCGACAGATCGGATGCCAGGAACAGCGCCACCTTGGCGATGTCCTCCGGCTGGCCGAGCCGGCCGGCCGGGATCTGCGGGATCACGGCGCGGTTGACCTCCTCGGGCACGTCGCGGGTCATTTCGGTGACGATGCGCCCGGGGTTGATGGCGTTGACGTTGACGCCGAAAGGCGACGCCTCCTTGGCCAGCGCCTTGGTCAGCCCCAGGACCGCCGACTTGGAGGCGACGTAGTGGGTGACCGCCTGGTAGCCCGTGGTCCGCGCTGCGTAGGACGCGACATTGACGATCCGGCCGGCCCGCCGCTCGATCATCGCCGGCAGCACCAGCCTGGCGCACAGGAAGTGCGACGTCACGTTGACCGCCATCACCTGGTTCCACTGGTCGAGCGTGGTCGTCCAGGCCTTCAGCCTGTTGCCGTCAGGGCCGTATTTCGGCGAGATCCCGACATTGTTGATCAGGATGTCCGGAGCCCGCTCCTGCGCGGCATAGGGGCCGAGCCTCTCCTCGATCTCACCGGCGGAGCCCAGGTCGCACGCCACAAGTTCCACGGCGTCGAATTCCGCCGCCAAAGCCGCGCCGCGCTCGATCTCGCGATCCACAAGCGTTACGGCGAGCCCCCTTTCGGCGAAGGCCCGGCCGGTGGCAAGCCCGATGCCGCCGCATCCTCCGGTGATCATGACGCTGCTGCCGCGCAGTTGCATCATGCCTCGACCGCGCCCAGGCGCTTGTAGAGATACGAACGGGAGATGCCGAGTTCCTCGGCGGTGCGCTTTTTGTTGCCCGCGTGGCGTCGCATGGCGTCCCGGATGAGCTCCTCCTCGATCCGCTCGACAGCGGCCTGCAGCGTCTCGCCGGGATGGGTGGCCCGGCTCGCGAGCGGCACGAGGTCGGGCGAATGCAGCACATCGTCGTAGCGAAGGAAATCCGCCGGGCTCAAGGTGCTGCTCTCGGAGAAAATGACAGCGCGCTCGACCTCGTGGCGCAATTGGCGCACGTTTCCGGGCCACGGCATGGAGGCGAGATGGTCGAGCAGGTCTCCCGACAGTTCAGGGACCGGCCGGCGATGACGCTCGCAATACTCTCTCAGAAAATAAGCCACCAGCAGCGGAATGTCCTCCAGCCGCTCGCGCAGCGGCGGCACCTCGAGCACCACCGGGCTGATGCGGTAGTAGAGGTCGAGCCGGAACCGGTCGGAGCGCACCAGGGACTGCAGGTTCCGGTTTGTGGCCGAGATCAGCCGGAAGTCGACCTCGTGGCCCTGGTTGCCCCCGACGCGCTCCACGACATGGTCCTGCAGGACGCGCAGCAGCTTGGCCTGGACATCGAGGGGCATGTCGCCGATCTCGTCCAGGAAGATGCTGCCGCCGGCGGCGAGCTCGAACTTGCCGCGGCGCCCCTTGCGGTCGGCCCCGGTGAAGGCCCCGGGCTCATAGCCGAACAATTCGCTCTCCACCAGGCTCGCCGGCAGCGCCGCCGCGTTGACGGTGATGAGCTTGTTCTCCTTGCGGGGGCTGAGATTGTGCAGCGCCTTGGCGATCAGGTCCTTGCCGGTGCCGCTTTCCCCCCGGATCAGCACAGAGACGTCCAGCGGCGCGACCTTGATGATCTCCGACTTGAGCCTCTGGATCGCCTGGCTCTCGCCGATGATGGCCTCGGTGCCGTAGTCCTGCCTGCGCAGCGCCTTGGCCTCGCGGCGGTAGAACTCGACCTCCCGCTCCAGGTCGTGAAGCCGGCGGTTCAGCGCGTCCAGCTTCTCCGGCCCCCGGAACATGACCCGGCCGATCGCCCCGAGGGTGCGGGCGTCGCGCTGGATGGGAACGCGCGAGACGATGCGCTCGGCCCCGCGCATGCGCTGGAGCTGGCCGACCTCAGCCTTGCCGGTGCGCACCACGCGGTCCAGCCTGGTGTTCTCGATCACGTTCCGCACCGGCATGCCGATCGCCTCGCCCCGTTCCAGCCCGAGGAAGGACTCGTGCACCGGCGAGATGAAGGCGACCCGCGCCTCGGCGTCGACCACCGTCATTGCGTCGAATGGATCGCGGATCATGTGGTGGATGATGTCGTAGGCGAAATCCACGGCGCCGATGAAGTCGAACACGGAATCCGGCACTTCGCTGAGTATCGTGATCAGCCCGCCGTCGAACGGCATGGCGACGATGGCGAGCCGGCGACCGTCGAGGTTGAGCGCGATCAGCCGGTGTTCGCGCAGTTCACGCAGGCGCTCGGGATCGGCGACGATGGCGCGGACCCGCTCGTCGCTGCCGATGCCGGCTGCATGCAATATAGCGCCGGCGCGGTCCAGAATGACGATGCCTTCGGCATGAGGCTGCGGACCGTCCCCGCGGGCGTGGTCAACCACTGGCGTTTCCTCCCCGGCGACTGTTGTTGTTAAAGCCAGGAAGGAAAATGTATCCCGCGAGGACACGCCCCACAACCGTCTCGGACGCATCCGGGTGTCCGCAGCGACGACACCGGAGCGCTTGGTCGCCTGCAGGCTATTGCGGCAGCAGCATCTCGATGATCAGCCGCACCAGTTCCACATAGCTCAGCGCCACGACAAGCGTCAGGCCGCCGGTCACGGCGCCGACGGCAACCGCACCCCAGCCGACCAGCGGGAAGGCAATCCACGCC
>JAEWEX010000313.1 GCA_023389135.1 Pseudomonadota bacterium
GGGCAGAGCAGGTCGCTCAGGGGGAATAGCAGGGGCGCAATTGTTTTGAGGCTTTTGTTGCGGGTTCGAAGCGTTCTGGTTTTGGCAGATGTAACCAGCTGCTCGATCACGTAGCCATCCGCGAGACAAGCCCCCTTGACGGCGTCGAATCCGCTCGCTCTTGCGGCTACGCAAGTGCTTTCTGTATGGTAGAAAATATAGAATGGATGGGTTGCTATCTCAGCCCGTGCCGTATCACACAATGCGACAGCTTGTAGCTTAGAGCTGCTGCCTGTCGTGTGGAGCAGCTCCCTATAGCCGTGACGGGTCCAGACCTTGCCGTCGCCATAACACTGCTTGGCTTGGAGCAAGATGCGGAAGAACGTGCCGTCGTCAGGGTTGACGAAGTTCCACTCCATGTCGGCGCCGGTGACGGGTTCGTCCGGAAACTCGACGATGACCCGCCGCCCCGCCGCGGAAATGAGGCTGCCCATTAACAGGTCGGTAACCGTCTCTTCGCGGAAACGCCGGCGCAGTGGACGGGATCGTTCTAGAAAATTTTCAACGAATGGCGGAAACCGATGGGCAAGCTGGCACAACACGGCGAATTCCTCCCCGTGGGGTCGCAACTGGCTTCACGGACCGCTTGCAACAGTCTGAAGCGACAACTCCCTTTCGGAGTGCCCAATTTTGTTCTGGAGTGGTACGAAAATGGCGCACCCGGCACGATTCGAACGTGCGACCTTTGCCTTCGGAGGGCAACGCTCTATCCAGCTGAGCTACGGGTGCCAGGCCATTGGTTGGGCGGAAGCTAGCCGAGGCGGGCGGGGGATGCAATGCGGGTCTTGCCCGCGCCTGCACCCCGCGCGGCCGATGTCGCACCGGGCCGGCCTGGTTGCAGTCGTGCCTGCCGCGGCCGGCCCCGTCAGCTGTAGCTCGACAGCACCTTGCGCAGCACGCCGCACATCTCGTCGACCTGGCCGCCCTCGAAGACGAAGGCCGGCGCCAGGATGGCGCAGTCGCCCGTGGTCTTGACGTGGAGCCCGGCGTCGAACAGCCGCTTCTGCACCTCGTAGCCGCGGATGCCGGGGCCGCCGGAGGGCGCGAAGTCGATGCCGGCGATCATGCCGTAGCCGCGGATGTCGGTGACCACCGGCAGGTCCGAGAGCGCCATCACGCTGTCGAGGAAATAGGCGGAGAGCTGCGCCGCGCGGTCGAACAGGTGCTCCTGCTCGTAGATGTCCAGCGTCGCCATGGAGGCCGCGCAGGCGGCCGGGTGCGCCGAGAAGGTGTAGCCGTGGAAGAACTCCACGGTGTCCTCGGGCGCGGCGGCCATGATGGCGTCGTAGATCTTGCGGTCCGCGGCCACCGCGCCCATGGGCTGCACGCCGTTGGTGATGGCCTTGGCCATGGTGACGATGTCGGGCCGCACCTTGAAGCTCTGCGCGGCGAAGGCCTTCCCGGTGCGCCCGAAACCGCAGATGACCTCGTCGAAGATCAGCAGGATGCCGTGCTGGTCGCAGATCTCGCGCAGCCGCTCCAGATAGCCCGCCGGCGGCACCAGCACGCCGGTGGAGCCGGCTATGGGCTCGACCACGCAGGCGGCGATGTTGTCGCCGCCGAAGGTGGCGCAGGCGCGCGCCAGATCCTCGGCCAGCTCGGCGCCGCGCTCCGGCTGGCCCTTGGTGAAGCGGTTTTCCGCCATCCAGGTGTGGCGCATGTGGACCACGCCCGGCAGGCCGGGACCGAACGACTGCCGGTTCTTGATCATGCCGCTCAGCGCCACGCCGCCGAAATTGACGCCGTGATAGGCGCGCTCGCGCGACACGAACATGGTGCGCTGGCCCTCGCCGCGCGCCCGGTGGTAGGCGAGCGCCATCTTCATGGCGGTGTCCACGGCCTCGGAGCCGGAATTGACGAAGAAGATGCGGTCGAGGCCTTCCGGCAGCATGCGCGCGATGCGCGCCGCCAGCGCGAACGCCTTGGGATGGCCCCGCAGGAAGCTCGGCGTGTAGTCCAGCTCCAGCAGCTGGTCGTGGACGGCCTCCGCGATGGCGCGGCGGCCGTGGCCGGCCGGCGTGGTGAACAGGCCCGAGCAGCCGTCCAGGATCTTGTGGCCGTCCGCGCTCGTGTAGTGGACGCCCTCCGCCGCGGTGAAGATCTTGGGATCGGCCTTGAAGTCGCGGTTCGCGGTGAACGGCATCCAGTGATTGTCGAGGGCGGCGGCGCCCTCGGCGGCGCGGCTGGACGTGCTGTGGGCGGACGGCATGGCGCGGTTCCCTGAAGTGTCGTGACGGTCCGGTATCGGGCCAGTGTGACGGTGCAGTGTCCGACGGGCGCTGGCAACGGGGTAGGGCCAGTTCGCCGCATTCGGTTGGGTCACGCGGGGTGGCAGGGCGGGATGCATCCCGCAGACTGTGCCCCTGCGCTGGTGGTGCCTCTCGCCAGCGGGCCGATCGAGGGTCCGGCTTTCTTCGCATGGATGGCATTGTTTTCGGGACAGGCGCCCAACTCAAGGATGACCCTCCGGGTCACCGGCGCAGCCGGCGCGCTTCCGCGCGTCCTTGACTTGGGCGGCCTGTCCCGAACCACGCTCCCGCCATGCGAACGAAAGACCGGCTGGGCGCAGCCTCCGGATGCCAGTGGCGGGTCCGGGTATCGCTTGCCCCGCCCCGCGCCTCCGCTAGGATCGAGGCTCACGAGGCGCGGCCGGTGTCCGCGCCCTTTCGGGAGGCGTGTCCAGGATGACGTCCGTTGAAATCCCGTCGCGCCGCCGCGACGTGCTGAAGCTCGGCCTCGGCGCAGGCGCCGGCCTCGTCGCCGCGCCCGCGATCGTGCGTGCGCAGGATACGGTCAGCTGGACCATGGCGACCTCATGGCCCAAGAACGCGCCCGGCGTCGGCGTCAATGCGCAGCGGCTGGCGGACAAGATCGTCGCCATGTCCGGCGGCCGGCTCAGCATCCGCTTCTTCGCGGCCGGAGAGCTGGTGCCGCCCTTCGAGGTGTTCGATGCGGTGGGGGCGGGCACCGCCCAGTGCGGCCACGGCACCCCGTACTATGCCGCCGGGAAGAACCCGGTGTTCCACTATTTCACCGGCGTCCCGTTCGGGCTTCTGGCGCATGAGCATGCCGCATGGCTCGCCTTCGGCGGCGCCCAGGCGCTGTGGGACAAGGCCTACGAGCCCTTCGGCGTCAAGCCGTTCTATGCCGGCTCCAGCGGCCCGCAGGCGACGGGCTGGTTCCGCAAGGAGATCAATTCGCTGGACGACCTCAAGGGCCTGCGCATGCGCATCGCGGGCCTCGGCGGCGAGATCATGCGCCGGCTCGGCGTCACGGTGACGCTGACGCCTCCGGGCGAGATCTTCCAGGCCATGCAGTCCGGCGCGGTGGATGCGGCGGAGTGGATCGGCCCCTGGAACGACCTCGCCTTCGGCCTCTACCGCGTGGCGGACCACTATTACGTCATGCCGACCCACGAGCTCGGCCCGGCGCTGGAGTTCATCGTCAACCGGTCGGCCTGGGAGGCGCTGCCCGACGACCTCAAGGCCGTGGTGACCGAGGCCGCGCGCGCCTCCGCCTTCGAGGCGCTGGCGGACTTCACCTTCCACAACATCCGCTCGCTGCCGACCCTGGTCGCCGAGCACAAGGCGCAGGTGAGGACGCTGCCGGACGACGTGCTGAAGGCCATGGGCGCGGAATCGCAGAAGGTGCTGGCGGAGACCGCGGCGACCTCCGACGTGGCGCGCGAGGTGAACGACAGCTTCACGGCCTTCCGCAGCCAGGCCATGGCCTATCACAAGCAGACCGACGCGGAGGCCTACCGGGTCCGCGAACTGGGGCTCGGCGCCTGACCTGCGCCCGACGGGGTCAGAACGGGGTGCGGCTGCGCAGGGCGGCCGCCAGCGTGCCCTCGTCCAGGTAGTCCAGCTCGCCGCCCACCGGCACGCCGTGGGCGAGGCGGGTGACCTTGACGCCGGTGGGCGCCAGCAGGTCGGTGACGTAATGGGCGGTGGTCTGGCCGTCCACGGTGGCGTTGAGGGCGAGGATGATCTCGGTCACCTCCGGCGCCGATGCGCGGGCGATCAGGGCGGCGATGGACAGGTCCCCGGGCCGGCGGCCCTCGATGGCCGACAGCGTGCCGCCGAGCACGTGGTAGCGCGCCTTCAGGGCGGCGGCGCGCTCCAGCGCCCACAGGTCCGCCACGTCCTCCACCACGATGATGAGCGCGCCGTCGCGGCGCTGGTCACGGCAGATGGTGCAGGGGTCGGATGTGTCGACATTGCCGCAGGCCGAGCACACCGTCACGCGGTCGCGGGCCTCTGCGAAGGCGGCGGCCAGCGGCGACAGCAGTTGCTCATTGCGGCGGATGAGGTGCAGCGCGGCGCGCCTGGCCGAGCGCGGCCCCAGGCCCGGCAGCCTGGCCAGCAGCTGGATCAGGCGCTCGATCTCGGGTCCGGCGACGGGCGGGCTCATGGTCCGGGTCGGTCAGCGTTCGCGCCGCGCGGCGGCCGCCTCAGAACGGCAGCTTGAAGCCCGGCGGCAGTCCCAGCCCGCCGGTCAGGCCCTGCATCTTCTCCGCCATGACCGCCTCGGCCTTGGCGCGGGCGTCGGAATGGGCGGCCACGATCAGGTCTTCGAGGATCTCGGCGTCCTCGGGCCTGATCAGCGAGGGATCGATCTTCAGCGACCGCATCTCCCCCTTGACCGCGATGCGGACGATGACGAGCCCGCCGCCGGACTGGCCCTCGACCTCGACGGTCTCGAGCTCGGCCTGCAGGTCCTGCATCTTCTGCTGCATGGCCTGGGCCTGCTTCATCAGGCCGAACAGATCCTTCATGTCACTGGCTCCGTCGTCTCGTTCCGGCGCGCCCGCGGGCCGTCGCCATCAGGGATCAGAATTCGTCGTCCGGCTCAAGCGGCAGCTCGGCGGCGGCATCCGGCGCGGCGGCATCCGCGGCCACGGGCTCCGGCGTGCGCACCTCCACGATCTCGGCCCCCGGAAACCGCTCCAGCACCGCCTGGACATGGGGATGCGCCGCCACGCCCCGCCGGCGCTCGGCGCGAGCGGCCTCCATGGTCTCGTGAAGGCTCTCGGCGCCGCCCGAGGAGGCGATCGACACCACCCACCGCCGGCCGGTCCACTGGGTCAGCTTGCGCTGGATCGTCGGCGCCAGGTCGGCGGCCGCCCTGGGTCCGGGCTCGAACTCCAGGTGCCCGTCCTCGAAGCGCACCAGCCGGATGTCGCGCTCCAGCGCCATCTTCATGGTGACGTCGCGGTTTTCGACGGCCACCGCCACCGCCTCCTGCAGCGTGTCGATCCGGCGGTGCGCCGACGGCGCCGGCCGGGCGGCGACCGATGGGCTCGCGGCGTGCACCATGGCGAGCGCGGCGCCCGCGCGCGGTCCCGATC
>JAEWEX010000168.1 GCA_023389135.1 Pseudomonadota bacterium
GGTAGGTCCCGTGGGGCACGTCCGCGCCGGCGGCGAGGCGGCGCGCGAGGCAGGCGATGGCCGCCGCGAGGTCGTCCACGGAGGTGGGGGACGCCGCGCGGTCGGTCACCGCCTCCACCGCCTCGCCGCGAATCAGCCGCTCGGTGAGCGCGCGCACGAAGCAGGGCCGGTCGACCCCGTGCAGCCAGGCGGTGCGCAGGATGACGTGGCGCCGGTTGGCGGCGCGCACCAGCGCCTCGCCCTCGGCCTTGGTCTCGCCATAGCGGTTGACCGGCCTGACGGGCGCGTCCTCGCCATAGGGCGTGGTGGCCTCGCCGTCGAACACGAAGTCGGTGGAAACGTGGATGATGGCCGCCTCCACGTCGCCGGCGGCGTCGGCGGCGATGCCCGCGCCGTCGGCGTTGGCGGCCCGCGCCGCCTCCGGCCGCTCCTCGGCCTTGTCCACGCCCGCGAAGGCCGCGGCGTTGACCACCACCTTCGGCCGCGCCGCCGCCATCAGCGCGCGCAGGCCGCGCCCGTCGGTGACGTCCAGCGCCATGCGCGGCGGGGCGATGGCGGTGACCCCCGCCGAGGCGAAGGCGCGCGCCAGCGCGTGGCCCAGCAGGCCGTTGCCGCCGAGGATGATGGCCTGGGGCCAGCTCATGCGGTCAGCCCCAGCCGCTCGCCGCCATAAGAGGTGGCGCGGATGCGCCGCCACCAGCCGGCATTCTCCAGGTACCAGCGCACGGTCGAGGCGAGCGCCGAGGCGAAGTCGTGCCGCGGCCGCCACCCCAGCGCGTCGCGCGTGCGGCTGTCGTCCATGGCGTAGCGGCGGTCGTGCCCCGGGCGGTCCGGCACCGTGCGCACCAGCATGCGCCGGCTGCCGCGCGCGTCCGGCAGCAGGGCGTCGACCGTGTCGCAGATCGCCTCCACCACCTCGCGATTGGTGCGGTCCCCGCCGGCGCCGATCGGCCAGCAGCCGCCGGCGGGCCCGGCCGTCGCGGCCAGGATGGCGCGCGCGTGGTCGTCCACATGCAGCCATTCGCGGCGGTTCAGCCCGTCGCCGTAGAGCGGCAGCGGCCGGCGCTCCATGGCGGCGATGGTCATGAGCGGCACCAGCTTCTCCGGGAACTGCCAGGGCCCGAGCGTGTTGCAGCCGCGGGTGATGGAAACCGGCAGGCCGTAGGTGCGGCCCCAGGCGCGGACCAGGTGGTCGGCCCCGGCCTTGGAGGCGGCGTAGGGGGAATTCGGCAGGATCGGCGAGCGGTCGCCGAAGGCGGGCTCCCCGTCCTCCAGGCTTCCGAACACCTCGTCGGTGGACACCAGGTGGAACCGGACGCCGGTGCGCGGCCGCGCCGCCCAGTGCGCGCGCGCCGCCTCGAGCATGGCGAATGTGCCGAGCATATTGGTCTCCACGAACGCGGCCGGCCCGTCGATGGAGCGGTCCACATGGGTTTCCGCGGCGGCATGGATCACCAAGTCGGGGTCGAACCCCGCGAGGATCTGCGCCATGGACGCCCGGTCGCGGATGTCCGCCTGGACGAGGCCGTAGCGGCCGCGGTCGAGCCCTGGGGGGCAAGGCTCGGCCACGGCCGCATAGCCGAGACGGTCGACGTTCAGGACACGCCAGTCCGTCTCGGCGAGGATGAGGCGGATCACCGCCGATCCGATGAAGCCCGAGCCGCCCGTGACGATCACGCGCATCGGCGATCCTCCGTCTCCAGGCCAAGCGCGGCGACCAGCGCCTCGCGGGCTTCCGCCAGCGTCGGCAGGCCGGCGTCGCGCTCGCTGATGCGGGCGTCGGCGGCGGCGACCGGCCACTCGATGCCCAGCGCCGGGTCGCGCCAGTTGATGCCGAGTTCGGCCGCGGGCGCGTAGGGCGCGTCGACCTTGTAGGCGACGCGGGTGAAGGGGCGGGTGGTGCAGAAGCCGTGGGCGAAGCCCGGCGGCACGTAGAGATGGGCGCCGTCCGCCATGCTCAGCGTCACCACGACGTGCCGGCCGAAGGTGGCCGACCACGGCCGCACATCGACAACGACGTCGACGATCTCGCCGGACAGCACGCGGACGATCTTGGCCTGCACGGCCTCGCCGCCCTGCAGGTGCAGGCCCCGCACCGTGCCGATGCGGCGCGAGAAGCTTTCGTTGTCCTGGGCGATTTCGAAGGAGATGCCGGCGGCCTCCAGCGTCTTGCGGTTGAACACCTCGGTGAAGTGGCCGCGGTCGTCCTGGCGCGCCTCCGGCGTCATGAGGAGCGGGCCGGGCAGCGGCAGGCGGCGGATGCGCAGTGCGGTCGCCATGGTCAGATCCCCACCGCGAGGGAGGCGATGACGCCGGCGGCGACCCCGCCCAGCGCCGCGAACACCAGCATCAGCGGCTTGAGCTGGGTGGTGTCGCGTTCGCCCAGTTCCTTGAGGCGGACGTCGAAGCCGGCCAGCGCCCCGTCGAACCGCACGAGGAAGACCTCGAGATCGCCGAGCCGGCGGGCGGTGTCCTCCTGGCCCTTGCGGGCAGCGTCCACGGCCACCGCCACGCCGTCCTCGCTGAGCGCAAGCTGCTCCATGCGCTTGGTGGTGTCGCGCAGCGCCTGGGCCGCCTCGCGCTGGCCCGACAGCGTCTGGCGCTGGGCGGCGACCAGAAGGTCGAGCCGCTCCAGCACCCGGGCCATGGGCGCGGCGACCGCGGCTTCCGCCGCCCGCTCGTCGGCGCTGGGGTGGCGCAGCGCGGTCTGGTCGCCGGTGGTGGGCGACACGGCGACCACGGTCAGCTTCGCGGCCGCCGCCGCGGCCTCCGGCGCCAGCGCGATGTCGAAGGCGTAGCCGCCGTCGCCGATGCCGTTGCGCCGGAGGTCGATGCGCGGGCGTTCGGCCCTGGTGGCCGCGATCTCGCGACCCTCCAGCAGGACGCGCACGTTCATCCGGTCGGAGGGCCGGGCGCGGTCCCAGACCCAGCCGAACAGCCGGCCGCCGTCGATGGCGTCGACCCGCCCCTGCAGCGTGACTTCGGCGGCTTCGCCCGCGGTGGCGGGGGCGGGCACGGCGGTGAGGTTTTCTGCGAGCGACATGGCGTCGTCTCCGGTCAGGCGGCCTTGGCCGCGGGCTTGAGGGTGCGGAACAGGGTCAGGTGGTGGCGCGCCACGGCGTCGATGGTGGCAGGCGCGCGGATGCCGGCGACCAGCCGGCGCCACAGGCCGCCATCCTCCATGGCCCGGCTCATGGCGCGGGCGAGGCCGGCGGCGTCGCCGGGCGGCGCCAGCAGGCCGTTGACGCCGTCCCGGACCATCTCGGCCATGCCGCCGATGCCGCTGGCGATCACCGGGCGGCGATGCAGATGAGCCTCCTGGATCACCAGCGGCGCGTTCTCCCACCAGGTGGAGGGCGTCACCACCCAGTCCACCTCGGCCATCAGGGCCGGCAGGTCGTCGCGCGCATAGGGGCCGAAGCGCATGGCCTGCGGCTCGGCCTCGGCGGCCAGCCGCTCGTAGTCCTTCAGGAACGCCTCGCCCTGGAACGGCGCGCCGCCGTGGATGCGCAGCTCGAAGTCGAGCCCGGCATCGGCCAGCCGCCGCGAGGCCTGGAGCAGGGTGGTGATCCCCTTCCACGGGTTGAGGTTGCCGAAATAGCCGAACACCGGCCGCCGCCCGTCGGGGGAGGGACGGTGTGGCGCGGGCGGCGCCAGCGGCCGGCCGTTGGGCACCACCTCGATGCGGTCGCCGTCGAGCCCCCACGCCACATAGCGCTCCTTGAGGAAGGCGCTGGGCGAGACGAAGCGGTCCACCGCGCGGAACATGGTCTTCAGATGCTGCTCGCGCAGCCGCATGCGGTCGGCGCCGACGTCCGGAAGGCAGGCGCACAGCCGGCCGGGCGTGAAGGCCGCGCACGGGCCCTCGCCGCCGGGGCGCATCAGCAGGCCGTCATGCGCGCAGATCGGGTAGTAGTCGTGCAGCGTCATGACGATGCGCGCCTGAGGCAGCACCCGGCGCACGATGAACGGGAACTCGGCGCCTACCAGCAGCAGGTGGTGGATGTGGACGATGTCCGGGCGGAAGTCCCGCAGCAGCGTCTCCATGTCCGGCGTGGTGCCGTAGAGGTCGATCTGGCTCATGAAGAACCGGTCGAAATGCCCGGCCCACATCAGCACCTCGTCGCCGGCATCGCCGATGGCCTGGAAGCTGGTGCCGGGCCGCGGCTCGCGATGCAGCCGGTTTGTGGCGCCCAGGAACAGCGCCTCCGCGCCTGCGCGCTGATAGGCGCGGAACAGGTCGTGGGCGAAGATCTCGGTGCCGCCGGGATGCAGGTCGGGATGGTTGTGCGCCACGACCAGGATGCGCTCGGTCATGCCGCTCTCCCGGGCTTGGTGGCCACGATGACGTCCTGGTAGTGGTCGGCCGCCCGCCCGCGCCAGTGGCCGAGGCTGGTCGCGACCGGTATCAGGCCGGCCGCCGCAAGCGTCGCCTCAAGGAAGCCTTCGTCGAAGCCCACCGCGCCGAGCGGCGCGGCCGGATCGGCGTACCAGGCGGGGCCGTCTCCGGCGCGGCGGAAGCCCAGGCGCGGGTCGCGGCCCGACGCTTCCACCGCCCCGCGCCCGATGACGAAGGCTGTCATGAACAGCCGGCCGCCGGGCGCCAGCAGCCGCGCGATCTCGCGGGCATAGGCGCCGACCTCGTCCGGAGGCAGGTGGGTCGCCACCGACACCATCGCCGCGAAGTCGAAGCTTTCCTCGCGATGGGCCAGCGCGACCTCGATGCCGGCGAGGTGGCCGTCCGGATTGTAGAGCGCGTGGCGGATGTCGAGATGCTGGAAACGGAACCGGGGATAGACCGGCGTGATGGCCTGCGCGCACCAGCCGATGCCCTCCGCCACGGGATCGAACCCCTCGTACGAACCCGCCTCCGGGTCCAGATACTGCGTCAGCGGCACCGCCATGCGGCCGATGCCGCAGCCGATGTCCAACACGCGGTCGGTGGGCCGCAGGCCGCCGATGCGGACGAAATGGCCGAGGAACTCCGCGCCGATGGTTCGGTAGTCGCCGTCGCCCACGAACACCGTCTCCGCGGCCGGGGCCGGCAGGAAGCGGTTGCCGCGGATCGCCTGGCACAGCGCGTCGAGCCGGGCGCTCTCCATCTCGGCGAGGCGGGGCGGCGGCGTGCGGGTGCCGGCGTGCAGCGCCACGACCTCGCTCATGCCGCGGCCCTCCCGGCGTCCAGCGGCCGCGACGCCGGCGGCGCCATCAGCGCCTCCATGGCCTCGCGCCAGCGGTGCGCATGCAGCCAGGAATTGTAGCGGCCGGCCGCGCCGCGGACGTAGTCGGTGCTGCGCCGGATCGAGCGCCGCTCCAGATGCCAGAGCTCGGCCTCGGGCACGTAGGCGACGTGGTTGCCGAGGTCGCGGATCTTGAGGCAGAGGTCGCTGTCCTCGTAGTCGCCGATCACATAGTCGGCGGTGAAGCCGCCCACATGCTCGAACAGCTCCCGGGGCGTGACGAGGCAGGCGCCGGTGACGGCCGGCACCGTGCGTTCCGCGAGCGCAGGCGCGTAGCCGCGCGGCATGCCCTTGTGGAAATGGTGGTTGAGCCAGCGCCCCTTGGCGTCTCGCGCGAAATACATGCCGGCGTGCTGCAGCGAGCCGTCCTCGAACAGGAGCCTTGGTCCCGCCGCGCCGATCCGCTCGTCGCCGCCGAGGCGGGAGGCGAGCACGGCGAGCCAGCCGGGCTCGACGGGAACCACGTCGGAATTGACGAAGGCGACCACGACCCCGCGCGCCAGCGCCGCGCCGGCATTGGAGGCCGGCGCATAGCCGCCGTTTCGCGCCATCACGGCCAGCGTCACCGGCAGCCCGTAGACGAGATGCAGGCCGCCGAGGAAATGCTCCACCTCCTCGGCCTGCTCGGGCGAATCCAGGACGTAGATCACCTCGCCATGGTTTGCGAGCCACGGGTCGCTGGCGAATGCCGCCACCTGGAAGCGCAGGAAGTCGAGGTTGCGGTAAAGCGGGATCACCAGCGAGGCCAGCGGCCTCCCGGGCGTTTCGCCGATCCGCACCACGGTCGGCGCGCCGATGGCGGCGAGGTGAGCCGCCTGGAGGTCCGCCAGCGCCGGCGCGAGGCAGTCCGCCATCAGCGCGTCGCCCAGATGCTGGGGCGGGACCGCGCGCAGCGCCCGCGACCGCGCCGCCGTGGCGTCGAAGGGCTGCGGCGGCGGCACCAGCGGCTGTGTCTGCCCGGAGGCGAGCCGGAGCCGGAAACGCGGCTGGAGCAGCGG
>JAEWEX010000324.1 GCA_023389135.1 Pseudomonadota bacterium
CGCCAAGCCCGAGCGGCCCAAGGCCGGCGCCGAGCGCCAGCGCGGCCGCCTGACCGTCGTCAATGCGCTGCAGGCGGACGAGGAGCGGGCCCGTTCGGTCGCCGCCTATCGCCGCCGCATGCAGCGCATGACCGGCCATCGCAACGATGGCCCCAAGGAAAAGCTCATGCGTGAAGTGACGATCCCCGAGACCATCACCATCCAGGAGCTCGCCAACCGCATGACGGAGCGCGCGGTGGACGTGGTGCGCCTCCTGATGAAGCAGGGCATCATGAAGAAGGTCACCGACCTTCTCGATGCCGACACCGCCCAGCTGATCGCGGAGGAGATGGGCCACACGGTCCGCCGCGTCGCCGAGGCCGATGTCGAGGAAGGCCTGTTCGACGCCCCCGACGAGGAGGGCGCGCGGGTGTCGCGTCCGCCGGTCGTGACCATCATGGGCCATGTCGACCACGGCAAGACCTCGCTGCTGGACGCGATCCGCAAGACCAACGTGGTCTCCGGCGAGGCCGGCGGCATCACCCAGCACATCGGCGCCTACCAGGTGACGGCCCCCTCCGGCGGCAAGGTGACCTTCATCGATACGCCCGGCCACGCCGCCTTCACGGCGATGCGCGCCCGCGGCGCCAAGGTGACGGACATCGTGGTGCTGGTGGTGGCGGCCGACGACGGCGTCATGCCGCAGACCATCGAGGCCATCAACCACGCCAAGGCGGCGGGCGTCCCGATCATCGTGGCGGTCAACAAGATCGACAAGCCCGACGCCCGTCCCGAGCGGGTGCGCACCGAGCTGCTGCAGCACGACCTGGTGGTCGAGAGCCTGGGCGGCGAGGTCCAGGAGATCGAGGTCTCCGCCCTCAAGGGCACCAATCTGGACGGCCTGCTGGAGGGCATCAACCTCCAGGCGGAGCTGCTCGACCTCAAGGCCGACCCCGAGCGCCCCGCCGAGGGCATCGTGGTGGAAGCCAAGCTCGACAAGGGCCGCGGTCCGGTGGCGACCGTGCTGGTCCAGCGCGGCACGCTCAGGACCGGCGACATCGTCGTGGCCGGCAGCGAGTGGGGCAAGGTCCGCGCGCTGGTCGCCGACACCGGCGACCAGGTTTCGGAGGCCGGCCCCTCCTCGCCGGTCGAGGTGCTGGGCTTCTCCGGAACGCCCGACGCCGGCGACCGGCTGGCGGTGGTCGACAGCGAGGCCCGCGCCCGCGAGATCGCCGGCTACCGCGACCGGCTGCGCCGCGAGAAGGCCGCCGCCCGCTCGTCGGGCGCCCGCGGCTCGCTGGAGCAGATGATGTCCCAGCTCAAGACCGAGGGCCGCAAGGAGTTCACGCTGCTCGTGAAGGGCGACGTGCAGGGCTCCGTCGAGGCCATCATCGGCTCGCTGGACAAGCTCGGCACCGACGAGGTCGCCGCGCGGGTGATCCATTCCGGCGTCGGCGGCGTCACCGAGAGCGACATCGCGCTGGCCGCGGCCTCCGACGCGGCGGTCATCGCGTTCAACGTGCGCGCCAACGCCCAGGCCCGCACGGCCGCCGAGCGCGAGGGCATCGAGATCCGCCAGTACAACATCATCTACGACCTCGTGGACGACGTTAAGGCGGCCATGTCGGGCCTGCTCTCGCCCGAGCGGCGCGAGACCTTCCTCGGCAATGCCGAGATCCTCGAGGTGTTCAACATCACCAAGGTCGGCAAGGTCGCCGGCTGCCGCGTCACCGAGGGCGTGGTGCAGCGCGGCGCCGGCGTGCGCCTCGTGCGCGACAACGTGGTGGTCCACGAGGGCAAGCTCTCGACCCTCAAGCGCTTCAAGGACGAGGTGCGCGAGGTCAATGCCGGCCAGGAATGCGGCATGGCCTTCGAGAACTACCAGGACATGCGCGTCGGCGACGTCATCGAGTGCTATCGCGTGGAAGAAATCCAGCGGTCGCTGTAAGGCCGGGTTCGCCGGCGGAACGGCGGTGACGTCCGCCTCTTCGCCCGGGATGGGGAAGGCCGGTGCATGGCCCCCGGCGGTGCTCATGCCGAGGGGGCTTCCCCGGCAAGCCGTCCCGAAGCACGCACCGGCCTGAGTGACGGACAAGCGCCTGGTGAACGGATCGGTCCGAGCCCGATCCGACCGGGGCGGACGCAGGCTTGCGGCGGGGGA
Organism: Pseudomonadota bacterium; assembly: GCA_023389135.1. Lineage (GTDB taxonomy): Bacteria > Pseudomonadota > Alphaproteobacteria > Rhizobiales > Methylopilaceae > Agaricicola. Next base: position 2,141 of record JAEWEX010000324.1, read on the forward strand.
CGCGCCCCGCCGGACGGCCTGCCGGCTATCGGAGTGAAGGAAAATGCCGAACCGAAGCGGCGGAGCCATGCCGAGCCAGCGACAGCTGCGCGTCGGCGAGCTGGTCCGTCACGCGCTGGCGGAGGTGCTGGCGCGCGGCCACGTCCAGGACACCGTCATCGAGAGCCACGTCATCACCGTGCCCGAGGTGCGGATGACGCCGGACCTCAAGCTCGCCACCTGCTACGTCATGCCGCTCGGCGGCCGCGACGAGGCCGCGGTGGTGGAGGCGCTGAACCGCAACGCCCGTTTCCTGCGGGGCGAGCTCGCGCGTCGCCGGCTCGGCCTGAAGTTCATGCCCGAGCTGCGCTTCCGCGTCGACGGCTCGTTCGACGAAGGCTCCCGCATCGACGCGCTGCTGCGCCAGCCGGAGGTGCGCCGCGACCTCGACGCGCCCGACGGTCCGGGCGGCGAGGAGACCGACCGGTGACCGACCAGGCCACGCGCGAGGCGCGCCCGAAGAAGCTCGACATTTCCGGCTGGCTCATCCTGGACAAGCCGTCGGGCATGACCTCGACCCACGCGGTGGCGCGCGCCAAGCGCATCTTCCGGGCCAAGAAGGCCGGTCACGCCGGCACGCTCGACCCGCTGGCGACCGGCTGCCTGCCGATCGCGTTCGGGGAGGCGACCAAGACCGTGCCGTTCGCCATGGACGGCCGCAAGACCTATCGCTTCACCGTGCGCTGGGGCGCCGAGACCGACACCGACGATTCGGAGGGCCGCGTCATCGACACCGCGGCGTCCCGGCCCGCGGCGGCCGACATCCGCGCCGTGCTGGCCGGCTTTACGGGCCCGATCCGGCAGGTGCCGCCGAAATACTCCGCCATCAAGGTCGGCGGCGAGCGCGCATATGACCTCGCCCGGGAGGGCGAGGAGGTGGAGCTCGAGGCGCGCGAGATCGACGTCCACGACCTGGCTCTGGTGGCGACCCCGGACGACGACACCGCCGAGTTCGCCGCGGAATGCGGCAAGGGCGCCTATGTGCGCGCTCTGGCCCGCGACATCGGCCGCGCGCTGGGGTGTCTCGGCCACGTCATCGCGCTCAGGCGCACCTCGGTCGGCCCCTTCGCCGAGGACCAGATGATCACGCTGGAGGCGCTGGAGGCGGCCGGCGAGGCGGGCGGCGCCGACGCGCTGATGCAGGAGGTCGGGGCGGCGCTGGCCGACGTGCCGGCGGTGGCGGTCAGCCGCCACGACGCCGGCCGGCTGATGCGCGGACAGCCCGTGCTGCTGCGCGGCCGCGACGCGCCGGTGGCCACCGGCACCGTCCAGGTCACGGCCGCCGGCGCGCTGGTGGCGCTGGGCGAGATCGAGCGCGGCGAACTGCATCCCCGGCGGGTGTTCAACCTGCCAAAGTGAGGGCGGCCGAG
>JAEWEX010000238.1 GCA_023389135.1 Pseudomonadota bacterium
CGCCCAGCACGCCCAGGTCCTGCAGGTGCGCCGTGATGCTCCGGCCGTAGCGCCTGAGCCCGTTCACCGCCTGCGGCTTGGACTCGGCGAGATGGGTATGGAAATTCAGCCCAGCGTCCCGGCTGAAAGCCGCCGCCCGGCGCAGATAGTCGTCGCTGCAATGCATCGGGATGGTCGGCGCCAGCGCGAGGTTCACGCGCGAGCGGTCATAGGGCCACACCCGCAGCGCCTCCTCCACCACCGCGGCCGCCGCCTCCCACGGCGACTGCGCCGAACCGGCCGCGCGCTCCCGCACGGCCTGGGGGAGCGCGTCCAGCAGGCCCGGGATCGACGCGTAGAACGAGGTGTCGGACAGCATCGGCGCGATCACCGCGCGCATGCCGGCCTCGTCATAGGCGCGGCCGACGGCCAGCAGCCCCTCCACGGTCGGCAGCGGGAATTCGTAGAACAGGTCGTAGCAGGCGGTGCAGCCGCGGCTGATCATCTCCGCAGCGCCGAGCAGCGCCGACAGGTGCTTGTCCGCCACGGACGGGCTGCCGCGCAGCGCCGGCCCTCCGCTGAGCTGCAGCTCCAGCGTCCATTGGTCGGTCCAGCTGCGAACCAGATTGCCGGCGCTGTGGGTGTGGGCATTGCCGAGGCCGGGGATCAGCAACCGGCCGGCGCAGTCCACGATCTCGGTGTCATCCCCGAACGAGCGGCCAGGCTGCACGAGTTCCGCGATGCTGGCGCCGTCCAGCACGATGTCGAGCCGTTCGGCGACGAAGCGTTCCGTCAGGACGAGGCCGCCGGAAAGAATTCGCTGCATATTTTCACCCTCATCAAGCAATCCATGCAACGTATAGTTTGCGTCTATCCCGAGGTCAATTCGCAATGAACGACAAAAAGACATTCATCTCAGCAAATGAAGAACTTGATTATCTTCGTTCGGAGGGGCGCAGAATGCGCAATATGGTCCACGGAGAAAAATTCGTGGATCAGGCTGACGCGGACATGAGTCCGTTCCTCAAGATGTATTACGACACGACAGAAGAATTCTGCTGGGGAACGGCCTGGGCCTGCGAGACGCTGGCCGTCAAGGACCGCGCCATGCTGGCGCTGGCCCTGACCGCCAGCAAGGGACAGATCCCCGCTGTGGAGCAGCATGTCCGCACGTCGCTGAGGGCCGGCTGGTCGCGCGCCGAAATCGGCGAGATCCTGCTCCATGTCTACTGCTACGCCGGCTGCTACGCTTCGCTGGGCGCGTTCAAGGCCGCCGACGCCATCTTCGAGGCCATGGGCCCGGAGGACGAGGCCGTGGCCGGCGATTTCGCCGCCCTTCCCGAAGAACTGCCGGTGGACGACGAGACCCGCCAGTGGGCCGAGCGCATCGGCGCCGGGCCGCTGGAGGCGCGCGGCCTGCAGATCCGCCGGGAGCTGTTCGGCTCCCGGAACGTCGCCGACTGGATGGAGCGCACCGTGGACGACGAGTTCACGATGATGTTCTTCCACACCACCCATCGCTACTGCTTCGGCACGCTGTGGGCGCGGCCGGGGCTTGCCCGCGTCAGGCGCAGCATGCTGTCGCTCGCCATCACCGCCGCACAGAACCAGCACGGCGCGGTGCGCCGCCACGTGCGCAGCTGCGCGCTGGCCGGCCTGTCCAAGCGTGAGATCGGCGAGATCCTGGTCCAGGTCTACGTCTATGCCGGCGTCTATGCCTCGCTCGGCGCCTTCCAGGTCGCCTCGGAGATATTCGCGGAACTGGCGAAGGAGGGCTTCCAGGTGCCGGCGGAGCCGGCCGCGTGACCTCGCCGGCTGTGATCGCCCGGCCCCTCGCGGAAGCGCACCGGGCGCGACGCCAGGTCGAGGCGGAAGGCTGGACGGCGCCGGCCACGCTTGCCGAGGCCTACGAAGTCCAGGCGATCACCGGCCAACTGCTGGGACTGTCGCCGGCCGGCTGGAAGGCCGGCTCCACCAACGATGCGGCGCAGCGCCGGCGCGGGCTTGCCGAGCCGGTCTATGGCCGGTTGTTCCACGAACTTCTGTTCTCCGCAGGGGCGGCGGTGCCGGCTGACCTCTTCATCGAGCCCCATCTGGAGGTCGAGTTCGTGTTCCGCATGGGGCGGGGCCTCGATCCGGGCCTGGGGCCCTTCTCGCGCGCCGATGTGCTCGCCGCCATCGACGGCGTGGCGCTCGGGGTCGAGATAGCCGACGGGCGCGTCCGCGACTGGCGCGGCTGCGGCGGACCCGCCTGCGTGGCCGACAATGTCGGGCACGGTGCGGCGGTGATCGGCGACATTCTGGCGCCCAGCCTCGCCGACGATCTGGCCGACCGGGAGACCGCGCTGGAGGTGGACGGCACGTCAGCGGCCCGCGGCGGCGGCGGCGCGGTTCTGGGCGATCCGGTGCGGGCGCTGGTCTGGCTGGCCAATGCTCTGGCGCGGTCGGGCCATGCGCTGGCGGCAGGACAGTGGGTGTTCAGCGGCACCACGTCGGGCATCGTCCCGCTTGGCGACGGTGTCGAGGTCACAGCCCGTGGCGCGGGGATGCCGCCACTGCATTTCACCATCGAACGCAAGGCCGCCGGGTCGCGGCCGTGACAGTTGCAGCGGAGTTTGCACGATGAAGCTCAGATACCACGACCGCTACCCCTATTCGCCGATCCATGAGCGGCCGGACTATTCCTGGCCGGACGGCAAGCGGCTGGCGGTTCATGTCAGCCTGAACATCGAGCATTTCATCTTCGGCGGATCGGGACACTTCCCGGTGTCGGCCGGGCATCCCCCCGACCACAAGAACTACGCCTGGCGCGAATACGGCGTGCGTGTCGGCATCTGGCGGATATTCGATCTCCTGGACGAGCTGAAGCTGCCGGCCGGCCACCTGATCAACACCGAGTGCTATGGCCGCTATCCGCAGATCCTGGAGCGCATCCGAAGACGCGGCGACGAGATCGTCGGGCACGGCCGCACCAATTCCGAGCGCCAGGGCGAGCTGCTGGAGGACGACGAGGCGCGGCTCATCCGCGAATGCACCGAGGCCATCGCCCGCAATGAGGGCGCGCCGCCGAAGGGCTGGATGGGACCCTGGATCTCCGAGAGCAACGTCACCGTCGATCTGCTGCGGGAGGCCGGCTACACCTACTGCATGGACTGGCCGTGCGACGACCAGCCGATCTGGCTGAAGACGCGCTCCGGTCCGCTCCTGTCAGTGCCCTACCCCATCGAGCTCAACGACGCCCCCTCCCAGCTCAACCGCCACGATCCGCCCTGGTGGTTCGCCGACATGCTGATCGACCAGTTCGAGGAGATGCTGCAGCAGTCGCGGCAGCGCCCGCTGGTGATGGGCATTTCGCTGCACACCTTCATCATGGGCCAGCCGTTCCGCATGCGGCACCTGCGCCGGGCGCTCGAGCACATGGCCAATCACGCGCAGGCCGACCGGGTGTGGTTCACCCGGCCGGGCGAGATCGCCGATCACTGCCTGTCGCTGCCGGAGGGAACGCTGGCGTAGGGACATGCCCGTCCCGGCGCCTGTATCGAGCGTCGGGACGGGCAGGCCCGCCAGGACCGCCTTACGGCGCGATGCCGGCGGCCTCGACCACCGCCTGGAGCAGCACATTGGCGCCGGCCTCCGCCCAGGCCGGCGTGATCGCCTCGTCCTCGTTGTGGCTGAGGCCGTCGACGCAGGGGCACATGATCATGGCGGCGGGCGCTGCCCGGGCGACCCAGCAGGCATCGTGGCCCGCGCCCGAGATGATGTCGCGGTGGGAATAGCCCAGCCGACCGGCCGCCGCGCGCACGGCCTCGACGCAGCCGGCATCGAACGCCACCGGGTCGAAGCGGCCGACAACCTCGATCTCCAGCGCCAAGCCGAGCTCGCGGCAGATGTCGCCGGCGCCGCTGCGCAGTCGCGCCTCCATCGCGTCGATGGCCGCAAGGTCGGGCGAACGGAAGTCGACGGTGAACACCGCGCGGCCGGGGATGATGTTGCGCGAATTGGGATGGATATCCACATGGCCGACCGCGCCCACCGCGTCGGGGCCCCGCGACCGGGCGATCTCGTCCACGAGCCGGGTGATCAGCGCCATGCCGAGCCCCGCATTGCGGCGCATGTGCATGGGCGTCGAACCGGCATGGCTTTCCCGGCCGGTGACGGTGCATTGCAGCCACCGCAGGCCCTGGCCGTGGGTGACGACGCCGATCTGACTGCCCTCCGCCTCCAGGATCGGCCCCTGCTCGATGTGGAGCTCGAAATAGGCGTGCAGCCGCCGCGCGCCGACCTCCTCGGTCCCGGCCCAGCCGATGCGCGCCAGCTCGTCTCCCAGACGCAGGCCGTCGGCGTCGGTGCGGGCAAGCGCCCAGTCGAGGTCATGGACGCCGGCGAACACGCCCGATGCCAGCATGGGCGGCGCGAACCGCGTCCCCTCCTCGTCGGTCCAGTTGACGATCTCGATGGGACGGCGGGTGCGGATGCCGGAAGCGTTCAGGGTCCGCACGACCTCCAGCGCGGCCAGCACCCCGAGAACGCCGTCATACTTGCCGCCCGTCGGCTGGGTGTCGAGGTGGGAGCCGGCCCCGACCGCCGCGCCGCCGGCGTCGGCGCCGTCGCGGCGGAAGAACATGTTGCCCATGCGATCGACGCCCATGACGAGCCCCTCCGCCTCGCACCGGCGCCGGAACAGCGCGCGCGCCTCGGCATCGGCGTCGGTGAGCGCCTGGCGGTTGCAACCGCCCCGCACCCCGGGCCCGATCCTGGCCATCTCCATGAGGCCGGCCCAGAGCCTGTCGCCGTCGATCCTCAGGTCGGCTGCGTTCAGCACTGAGGGATCAGCCATCGTTGCTGTGACATGGATAAGGCGGCCCCTCGCAGGTGATGTCCGGCCCCGAAGCCGGTGTGGCGCATGCGGAATACAAGCTTAGCAAGTGACTTGATGAAAAATCAACATGCTTGAGGTCAGGGATTCACCACTGCGAAAAGAGATGGTTCCGGACCGAAGTCGGCCCCGGAAGGTCGCGCGCGGCGGGGATGATATCATGGCGGGGTGGGCAAGGCTCCCACAGGGCCCTACCGTGCCGAGGCGGTCCCGGAGCCTGTCGAACACCCGGACGCAAACGGATGCGGACGGCGCTGCCAAGGCGCCGTGACGCCCGGTCAGTGATCAGGAGACCCGACGTGCGCTTCCTCGACTTCAGTTCATGGCAGGGCGTGCTCACCACCATTCTCGGCCTTGCCGTGTTCGCGATGATCGGCGTCGGCGTTCGCGTTCTCATGATGCTGACGATCCAGCAACGCCAGCAGCGCATGAACCGCCAGATCAACGAACGCCTGAAGACCCTGATCTCCGCTTACAGGACACTGGGAGGCTCGTTTACCGGCCAGCTGACCGTCAATCCGGTTCACCTTCGCGATCTTCGCGTTTCGGACGAGGCGAAGACGACGGATTCGGCGGAACAGCGCGATGCCGCGGCATCGGACCGTCCGCGCCGGATCCGCGACGCGGTCGAGGCCGCATTGTCCGATATCCTTCTTCTTGGCACAGAGGAGCATGTGCGCCTTGCCGGGCAGGCAGCGAGCGACATGGCGGCAGGGCGGCCCATCCACACCGCCGAACTCGTCATCTCGCTGCGCAGCTACATCCGCATGGCCCTCGATCTCGATCCCATTCCGGACGCCGTGGCGATCCCCCTCCAGGGCCCCACACGGCCGCAGGGCGGTGGCCGTGGTGGCAGGGGCGACGGCGGCCGGGACCGCGGAGGCGGCGGCGGCGGTGGCGGTGGAGCTGGCGGTGGAGCTGGCGGCGGCGGAGGAATGGGAATGGGGATGGGCGGCGGCGGGCACCGCGTCGACGCCTCCGCAACCGGCGGCTAGGCGGATCGTCGGAATGGTCGTTCCGCTCGGCGCATCGCACCCTGCGCCTACGCTGCGCGGCGGGCCAGCCGGACTGCCCTTCCGCACAGCGGCAGGAGCAGCGCTATCGCGATGACCGTCAGCAATGCGAGCGAGACCGGTCTCTCGAAGAATATCCAGGCGCTGCCGTGGGACAGTTGCATGGATTGCCTCAGGGAATTCTCGAGGAGCGGACCGAGGACCAGACCGAGGATCAGCGGTGCGACGGGAAACTCGGTCTTCTTCAGCACATAGCCGGCGACCCCGAACGCCGCCATCATCCACAGGTCGTCCATGCTGTTCTGCGCCGCAAACACGCCGGCGATGCAGAGCGCCAGGATGATGGGGTAAAGCACCGCATAAGGCACCCTGAGCAGATGCGCGAACATGCCCGCCAGCGGCAGGTTGAGCAGGAGCAGGATCAGGTTGCCCAGAAACATGCTGGCGATGATGGTCCAGACCAGGTCGGGCGCGCGCTCGAACAGTTGCGGGCCGGGCTGCAGGCCGAACATCACCAGCGCGCCCAGCAGGACAGCCGTCGTGTTGGAACCGGGCACGCCCAGCGCCAGCATCGGGACCATCGCGCCGCTCGATGCGGAGTTGTTCGCAGCCTCCGGGCCGGCGACGGCCTCCATCACGCCCGTGCCGAATTTTTCGGGATGCCGGGACACCTTCTTCTCCACTGCATAGGCGATGAAGGTGGCGATGGTCGCGCCGGCGCCCGGCAGGACGCCGATCAGGAACCCGATGGCGCTGCCCCGCAGGGTGGCCCATTTGGAGATGACCCAGTCGGCGCGGGTCGGAAGCACCTTGTCGATCTTCGCGTCGACCCGGGACGCGGACGGATCGCGCTCCACGCTCGCCAGGACCTCGCCGACGCCGAACAGCGCCACCGCGAGAACCAGGAACTCGACCCCGTCCAGCAGCCAGACCTGGCCGAACATGTAGCGCGTGCTGCCGACCTGCGGATCGACGCCGATGGTGGCGAGCATCAGCCCTGCGACGCCGGCCATCATGCCCTTCACCAGGTCGCCTCCGACCAGCGCCAATGACAGAAGACCCAGCAGGACCAGCGCGAAATACTCGGGCGGCCCGAAGGCCAGCGCCATCTGGGCGAGCGCCGGCGCGACGAGCATCAGACCGATCGTCCCGAGCGTTCCGGCGATGAAGGACGCGATGGCCGCCATGCCGAGAGCCGCCCCGGCGCGCCCCTTCATGGCAAGCTGGTAGCCGTCGATGCTCGTCATGACGGATGAGGATTCTCCGGGAATGCTGACGAGGACCGACGTGATCGTGCCGCCGTACTGCGCACCGTAGTAGATGCCGGCGAACATCACGATCGAGGCGATGGGATCCGCGCCGAAGGTGAGCGGCAGCAGGATGGCGATGCCCGCGGAGGGGCCGATGCCGGGCAGCGCGCCCACCAGTTGGCCCAGGCAGACGCCCAGCAGGCAGAACAGCAGGTACTCGGGTTGAAACAGGATGGAGAAGCCGTGGAGGAGCGACGACACGACCTCCATCGCTCAGAACCCCATCGGTCCGCGGGGCAGCGGCACGCCGAGCCCTGCCCTGAACACCACGTGGAGAAGCAGGGGGGTTCCTACCCCGACGATGACGGCAAGAGCCCATGACCTCCGCTCGACGAACCGAAGCAGCGACACGAGATAGAGCGACACCGAGATCAGGAAGCCGAGCCAGGATATGGCGGCGATGCAGACCGACAAGCCGATCGCGACCACCGCGGGCTTGCGCCAGCCCGTGGTCGCGACGAGCGGCTGGGCGGGCCGGTCGGGCCGGGCCAGCCAGCGGCGGGCAATCAGGATGATCGACAGCACGACCAGCGTCACGCCGAGCCAGAACGGCAGAAACCCGGGGCCCGGCGCGAGCTCTCCCATGTAGGTCAGGTCCAGCGCCATGACGGCCCAGACCAGGCCCATGACCCCGAAGCCTGCCGCGACCGCCGTCTCGCTGCGCGCCATCACGCGGCTCCCTGCCGCTGGACCGCAAGGCGATCCCAGCTGACGGTCACGCCGAGGCCCGGCCCGTCCGGAACGTCGATGAAGCCCGGCTCTCGATGCAGCGTCTCCTCGATGATGTCCTCGGTCGTGCCCATGGGCTGCATGGATCCGATCTCGTGGGGGCCGATCAGGCAGGGCGTGGCCGCCGCGAAGTGGGCTTCGGCGGACGCCGCGAGCCCCAGTTCGAACACATGTCCGAGGACCGCCCCAAGTCCCGCCGCCTGCAGCATCTCCACGATCAGCCGCGCACCATCGAGGCCGTGCTTCGTCACCTTGACCTTCATGCGGTCGCAGGCCTGCAGCCGGATCGCGGTCATGGCCTCCTCCGGCGTCGCCACTGCGTCGTCCGTCATGATGGGCGTGCCGACATTGCGCCGCACCTCGGCCATGCCGAGCAGGTCGCGTCGCGAGACCGGCTGCTCGATGTGCTCGGGCTCCGTCGCCTCGATGGCGCGGATCAGCCGGATCGCGTCGGCGGGCCGGTAGTGGTCGTTGGCGTCGACCCTGAG
>JAEWEX010000250.1 GCA_023389135.1 Pseudomonadota bacterium
CTGACCGGGCGCGCTTGGCTGGACGCCGGTGCAATGCTACGCGGGGGCCCTGGCCCCCGTTCCGTCATTGAGCGGGGGCTTCGGCCCCCGTTTGCTTGTGCGAGAGACCCCATGAAGGCGCGCGTCACCGTCACCCTGAAGCCCTCGGTGCTGGACCCCCAGGGCAAGGCCATCGAGGGCGCGCTGGGCTCGCTCGGCTTTTCCGGCGTCGACAGCGTGCGGCAGGGCAAGGTGTTCGACATCGAGCTCGCCACCGTGGACCGGGCGCGCGCGGAGGCCGACCTCAAGGCCATGTGCGAGAAGCTGCTGGTCAACACCGTGATCGAGAGCTACCGGGTCGAGCTCCTCGGCTGAGCGCGCGGCTTCCCGCGCCATCGGGCGCGGCGTAGACTGCAGGCCATGCGACCGTTCCTCGCCCTGGCCGTGCTGGCCGCCGGCAGCGTGTGCGCGGCGGCGCAGGAGCGCGTCGCGCTGGCGCCCGGCGTCACCGTGGCGCCCGATCCCGCGTTCTGGCGCACGGTGCGCATGCCGGACCGCGACGGCGCGTTTCCCTATCTGATCATGGCCGGGCGCGACGACGGCGTGCGCGCGGTGCTGCAGGCGTCGTTCGGCTTCCGCTCCTGCCCACGGCCGCCCGCCGACGACCGTCCGCCGGACCATGTGCTCGGCGTGATGTCCCACGGCCACCAGTCGGGCGACATCGACCCGCCGCTGCCGCTGTTTCCCCAGGAGCGGCCGGAGGGCGGCGGCATGATGGAGATCGGCGGCAATCCGGGCGTGCTGTCCTACCTGCCGGGCAGCGAGCGCCGGCCGGGCATCTCCGGCTGGTCGGCGGTGACGGCGCACCGGTGCAGCCCGGTCGCCATCGTGGTGGACGGGCCGGCGGGGCGCGCCGCGCGCATGCGCGAGCTGGTCGAGGAACTGGCCGCCACCGTGGAACTGACCGAGCCACAGCGATGAAGGCGCTGGCGCTGGCGCTGCTGGCGTCGGCCGCATCCCCGGCGGCCGCGGCGGTTCCGGCCTGCGACGAGACCGGCAGCGTCGCCGGCTGGAGCGTGCGCGCGCAGGTCGTCGGCCACGGCACGCCGCGCTGGCAGGTGTCGCGCCGCGCGGACGGGATATCGCTGGTGCTTGCCGGGATGTCGGGCGCCGCCTGGGCCGATGCGCGCCTGGAGGGCGCCGGCGACGCCGAGGAGGCGGTGGCCGACATCGCGGATCGCCGGTTCCGGACCGAACGGGTCGGCGCGGGCGTGTTCGCGATCCCGGGAGATGCCTTCGCGCCGGCGGTCGCGGAGGGCGGGCGGCTCGCGGTGACGCTGCGGCGCGGGGGCGCGGTGTCGGGACGGGCGAGCCTTGCGCTCGACGGCGCGGCGCAGGCCATGACGGCCGCCTCCGACCGGGCCGCGCAGCTGATCGACGAGGCCGATTACGGACGCTGCCGGCCGGTGCCGTGAGTCCGCGGCGCAGATGCGTCCGCACCCTTCAATTCGGCGTGGCGATGGTTTAATCGAACGCACGACCTCCCGCGCATGAGGACATCCGCGCCATGAAAGCCGCCGTCGTCGTCTTCCCGGGCTCCAACCGCGAGCGTGACGTGGCGCGGGCGCTGGAGCTGGTGTCGGGCGCCCGGCCCGCCATGGTCTGGCACGGCGACGCGGAGCTTCCCGCCGGCACCGATCTCGTGGTGCTGCCGGGCGGGTTCTCCTATGGCGACTATCTGCGCTGCGGCGCCATCGCGGCGCGGGCGCGGATCATGGACGCGGTGCGCGCCCATGCCGACCGCGGCGGGCTGGTGCTCGGCATCTGCAACGGCTTCCAGATCCTGTGCGAGGGCGGGCTGCTGCCGGGCGTGCTGATGCGCAACAAGGACCGCCGCTTCGTCTGCAAGGTCACCGCGCTCAGGGTCGAGCGCGCGGACAGCCCGTTCACCCGGGGCTATGCGCCTGGCCAGGTGATCTCGGTGCCGTGCGCCCATGGCGAGGGCAACTACCAGGCGGATGGGGAGACCGTGGCGCGGCTGGAGGGGGAGGGGCTCGTGGCGTTCCGCTATTGCGGGCCAGCCGGCGAGGTCTCCGACGCCTTCAACCACAACGGCTCGACCGCCGCCATCGCCGGCATCCTGTCCGGCAACCGCCGGGTGCTCGGCATGATGCCGCATCCGGAGAACCATGTGGACCCGGCCGTCGGGCCCACCGACGGCCGCGCGCTGTTCGCCGGCCTGGTGGAGGCGCTGGAGCCGGCCTGACGGCTCAGCTCGACAGGCGGAGCTGCGCGATCTGCTTGGCGATGCCGTTGAACACGTCGCTGAGCTGGCTGGCGCTGGTGACGTTGAAATACATCGACGCCTTGGTGGCGCAGGACTGCAGCAGCGCCGCGTTCCCCTCGATCACCCGCACCGTGTAGAGCTGGATGCCGGCGTCCTTGACGGACTGGCAGGCGAGCGCCGTGCGGGCGTCGATGGACTTCTGGCTCGTGGTCCAGCGGTTCTCGGTGTTGTCGCCGTCGGTCAGCAGCACCATGAAGCGCTGCACCTCCTTGTCGTCGACGGGGGCCGCCTGGTCGAGCGGCGCCTGGCGCGACAGCGCGGCATGGCCCCAGGCCGCGCCGATGGAGACGTTGGTGTTGCCGGACGGCTTCATGGCGTCGACGGTCTTGCGCAGCGCGGCGAAGTCGTCCGTCAGAGGCCGCAGCGCCGTGAGCGTCCCGTTGCAGGGGGCCGCCCAGTAGCCGGTTTCCTTGTCGTTGGCCTTGGCCACGGCGGCGTCGGTGGTGTCGTAGGGCTGGTTGCGGTCGGTGATGCAGCCGGCCCAGTCCTTCTTGTCGATGGCGAAGGCGTCGTCCGGATCGTCGTCATTCTGGCCGCCGCCGCCGCCCTTGCCCTTGCCTTTACCCTTGCCCTTGCCCTTGCCACCGTCGTCGTCGTCCGCGGCCTCGTGGAAGTACAGCCAGCCGGCGTCCTTGTAGCCGGTCGCCACCTTCACCTGGGTGTCGAACGGCACCACCGCGATGCGCACCGAGTCGGCGCCGTAGCTGGTGTCCTCGAGCACGTCGATGAGCTGGTGGGCGGCCTTCTTCAGCTCGGTCATCTTGTTGGACCAGCCCATGGAGCCGGTGTTGTCGAGCACCAGCGCGACCTCCACCTTCTTCACGCCCCACTCGACCGTGGCCTCCGAGCCGATGGCCATGCTGTCCTTGCCGATCACGCCCATCATGGCGGTGGGCACGCTGGCGGTCGCCACAACGCGGATGGAGTGCTGGTCGCGCACCACCTGGATCGGGCCGGGGGAGATCTTCACATTGGGATCGAACATCGCCGAATAGATCTGCTGGCCGCGGGCGGTCAGCTCCGCCTCGGTGAGGTTCGGCGAGAGGCGGGCCAGCTGCAGCGCGGTGGAGTCCAGCGCCTGCTGCAGCGAGGTGCGGGCATAGGCCGCGCGCGAATAATCCATGGCCGCGCCCATCATCCCGACCATGGGGAGCAGCGCCAGCCCGCACAGGATGGCGATGTTGCCGCCGGCGTCCCGGCCGAAGCGTGAACGGACGGACATGGGCTTCCTGCTCCAGCGTGATCGATATCCTCCGAGATCGTCCTTTTCAGACAAGTTTGCAAGAATTGTCCCTATTCATGCTTACCGATGCGTATAGTTAATAGATTATAGATTACGAACTCTGCCCGGTTGCTTGATCGGCGGCTTGTTTTCCCGATCTCCGGAGGCTGGGCTCGCCCGCCGCTCTCCCGGGCGCCCGTCCGGCGAACGCATCGCGTATTTGCCACGGGCGCGCCGCGCGGCTATGCCGTTCGCCATCCTCCGCCAGCGCGCAAGGCTTGCCGCCGCCATGATTCCCAACGCCGTCCAGATCACGCCCGAACTCGTCGCCGCCCACGGGCTCAAGCCCGACGAGTACAGGCGCATCCTCGACCTGATCGGCCGGGAGCCGAGCTTCACCGAGCTCGGCATCTTCTCGGCCATGT
>JAEWEX010000179.1 GCA_023389135.1 Pseudomonadota bacterium
GGTCCAGCCAGATCTTCGCCGCGGGCCCGCCCGTGGTCGCGCGCTCGCTCGGGCAGCAGATCGACAAGGAAGCGCTGGGCGGCGCGGACCTCGCCGTGGACATGGCCGGCACCATCGACAACGTGGCGCCCGACGAGGCCTCGTGCCTCGACATGATCAAGCGCTACCTGTCCTACATGCCCAACAATGTCTGGGAGCTGCCGCCGGTCGTGGATACGGGCGACCCGGCCGACCGCCGCGAGGAGGGGCTGCTGGACATCGTCCCGCGCGAGCGGCGGCGGCCCTACGACATGCGCCGGCTGATCCGCATGGTCGTCGACAAGGACAGCGCCTTCGAGATCCAGCCGACCTTCGGCAAGGCGGTGATCACCTCGCTCGCCCGCCTCAACGGCAAGGTCGTCGGCGTGATCGCCAACAACCCCATGGTCAATGGCGGCGCGGTGGACGTGAAGGCGGCACGCAAGCAGACCCATTTCATGGAGCTGTGCGACTGCTTCAACATCCCGCTGATCTTCCTGGTGGACGTCCCGGGCTTCATGGTCGGGCTGCAGGCGGAGACCGCGGCGACCCTGCGGGAGGGCATGCGCTGCGTCTATGTGGGCGGCCAGCTCTCGGTGCCCACCGTCACGGTCGTGATCCGCAAGTGCTACGGCATGGCCGGCATGGCCACCTGCAACAAGAACGGGCTGGACCTGAAGATCGCCTGGCCCTCGGGCGAATGGGGCTCGCTGCCGGTGGAGGGCGGCGTCGCCGCCGCGTTCCGGCGCGAGATCGCGGCCGCGCCCGATCCCAGGCAGCGCGAGCGCGAGCTCGAGGACGAGCTGCGGCTGGTCGCCTCGCCGTTCCGCACGGCGGAGGCCTTCGCGGTGGAGGACGTGATCGACCCGCGCGAGACCCGGCCGTATCTGATCCGCTTCATCGACGCGGCCCAGACGGCGCTGCGCCACAATGTCGGGCCCAAGCTGAAGGCCGGCGTCAGGCCCTGACGGACCCGTTCAACGAGAGGGCCGCACGACAGCGGCCGAAACACGGAGGAGACGAGACGATGATGAAGGCATTCAAGCGTGTCGCGGGGATCGGCCTCGCGCTCGGACTGGCGGCGGCCGTCGCGGCCCCCGCCCAGGCGGAGGTGGACAAGATCCGCATCGCCAAGGGTTTTGGCGTCAGCTACCTGCCGCTGATCGTCATGGAGCATGAGAAGCTGTTCGAGAAGCACGCCAAGGCGGCGGGCCTCGACAGCACCGCCGAATGGCTCGTGCTCGACGGCGGCACCACCCAGGCGCAGCTGCTGGTCGCGGGCAATCTGGAGGTCTCCTCCGGCGGTCTCGGCCCGCTGATCACGATCTGGTCGCGGACCAAGGGCAGCCTCGACGTCAAGGGCATGGCCTCGATCAACTCGATGCCGCTCTACCTCAACACGCGCAACGAGAAGGTGAAGGACATCACCGACTTCACCGATGCCGACCGCATCGCGCTGCCGGTCATCGGGTCGTCGATCCAGGCCGTCATCCTGCGGATGGCCGCCGAGAAGGCGTTCGGCGAGGGCAAGCACGAGACCCTCGACAAGATGACGGTCGCCATGGCCCATCCCGACGGCACCGCGGCGCTGCTGTCGGGCCGCACCGAGGTCACCGCGCACCTGACCGCGCCGCCCTTCATGTACCAGCAGCTCAAGGATCCCGCGATCCACCGGGTGTTCAGCTCCTATGATGTCACCGAAGGCCCCCACACCTTCAACGCGATCTGGACGACCACCAAGTTCCGCGAGGAAAACCCGAAGACCTACGCGGCGTTCCTGGCCGGCCTGAAGGAAGCCATCGACAACATCAACGCCGACAAGGGCAAGTACGCCGAGGTCTACAAGACGGCGGACAACTCCCGGCTGGAGCTCGACTTCATCCGCGAGATCATGAACATGGAAGAGACCCGCTACACCATGACGCCGGAGCGGACCGAGTATTTCGCGAAGTTCCTGGAGAAGACCGGCGCGATCAAGGAGGCTCCGGCGAGCTGGAAAGACATGTTCTTCCCCGAGGTCCACGACCTCCCCGGCAGCTGACACGGACGGAACCGAACGCATGGCCACGGTCGTCATCACCGAATTCATGGACATCGAGGGGGTCGACGCGCTGCGCGCCGACTTCCCGACCCTCTACGATCCCGATCTCGTGAACCGGCCCGACGAACTGGCCGTGGCGCTCCAGGATTGCCGCGGCCTGGTGGTCCGCAACCGCACCCAGGTGCGGCCGGACCTCCTCGCCGCGGCGCCGCTGCTCGAAGTCGTCGGCCGCCTCGGCGTCGGCCTCGACAACATCGACCTCGCCGCCTGCCGGGCGCGCGGCATCCCCGTGCTTCCGGCAACCGGCACCAACGACAAGACCGTCGCGGACTTCGTGATGGGCGCCGTCATCATGATGGCCCGGGGCGGCACATACCACGTCACCGGCGATGTGCTGGCCGGCCGCTGGCCCCGCACCAAGCTGAAGGCGCGCGACCTCGCCGGCATGCGGATCGGCCTGATCGGCTTCGGCGCCATCGCGCGAGAGGTGGCGGTCAGGGCCCGGGCCTTCGACATGAAGGTCGCGGCGTCCGATCCCCACGTCGCCGCCGACGATCCGGCATGGGCAAAGCTCGGCGTCGCGCGCCGGAGCTTCGAGGACATGCTGCCGGACAGCGACGTGATCAGCGTGCACACGCCGCTCACCTCCCAGACCCGCGGCATGCTCGACGCAGCGGCGCTGGCGCGATTGCCCAAGGGAGCCTTCGTCATCAACAGCGCCCGGGGCGGCGTCATCGACGAGCCGGCCCTGGTGTCCGCCCTCAGGGACGGCCATCTGGGCGGGGCGATGCTCGACGTCATGGAGGGCGAGCCGCTGGCCGCGGACAGCCTGTTCGTCGGCGCTCCGAATCTCTACCTGTCGCCCCACGTCGCCGGCATCACCCACGACGCGGTGCTGCGCGCCAGCACGCTCACCGCGGAGAACGTACGCCGCGTGCTGAAGGGCCTGGAGCCCAAGGTCGCGGACGCCGCGGCAACGGCCTGAGATCAGGCGGGCGCGGCGTCTCCGCGCCGCCTCATCAGCAGCGCGGCGACGCCGCGCTGCGCCCTCACGCCGTCCTGCCGCATGACCTCGAAGCCGAGCCGCACCACGCCCCGGTCCGGCCTGCCGGTGTCCCGTTTTTCCGCGGTCGTCACCACGGCATGGATGGTGTCTCCGATGCGCACCGGCGCATGGAAGCTCCACTCCAGACCCAGCAGCGCGATCACCGTCCCGTCGATCAGGTTCTGCTGCGACATCAGCCCGATGGCGACCGACATGGTGAGCGGTCCGTGGGCGATGCGCTGGCCGAAGCCGGTCCCACGGCAGAATTCCTCATCGACATGAAGCGGGTTGTGGTCGCCGACCAGTCCGGCGAAGGTCGAGATGTCGCCCTCTCCGACCGTGCGCCCGCGGGTGACCACGGAGGCGCCGACCTGGAAGTCCTCGTAGAAGAGCCCCATGAAATTTCTCCCCGATCCGCGGAGCCTGCCCGAGGCGCGGCCGCAGTGGCAAGCCCGCATGGGCCACAGGCCGCGCTTGCGGAGACTGGCGGGCTGTGGCAAGCGGGCGTCCGGTCCTTGCACATGAACCAGACCCAGCCCCCGCCCCAAGGCCTCGCGCCGGAGGAGGTCGTGCCCGCGCTGCTCGCCTGCTTCGGCGGCGCGATCCCCCATGACCGCGCGCTCGGCATCTCCTACCGGGCGCCGGATGCCGGCGGGATCGAGGCGGACCTGCCGTTTCGCGACGACCTCGCCGGGGCGGGCGCGCCGGCAGGGCTCGACGCCGCCAGCCTGAACGCGCTGATCGACACCGCGTGCGGCATGGCGCTGCTGCGCCACCTGCCGGACATCGTTCCCGTCGCCACGCTCAACCTGCGGATCGACAGTCTCGCGGCCCCGCCTCCGGGGGCCGGCGCGGTCTGCGGGGCGCAGGTGATCCACCGGCAAGGCTCGGATTCCGCGGTGCGTGCGGAGG
>JAEWEX010000306.1 GCA_023389135.1 Pseudomonadota bacterium
CGCCTATGCCGACCTGATCGCCGTCGACGGCAATCCGCTTGAGGATCTGCGCGTGCTGACAGGCCAGGGTGTGCACATCCCGCTCATCATGAAGGACGGCCACGCCTACAAGAACGAACTCGCCGCCTGAGCAGGGAGCCCATCGCGCCATGATCGTCGAGGACATCATCGCCGGCCGCCGGTCCATCCCGGTCTCGGTCCTGACCGGCTTTCTTGGCAGCGGCAAGACCACGCTGCTGAACCGCCTGCTGCAACTGCCGGAGCTCGGCGACAGCGCCGTGCTGGTCAACGAGTTCGGCGAGGTCGGGCTCGACCACCTGCTAGTCAGCGAGGTGAGCGAGAACATCGTGCTGCTGCAGTCGGGCTGCCTGTGCTGCACGGTGCGCGGGGATCTCGTCGAGGCGCTGCGCGACCTGTTCATGAAGCTGCTGCGCGGCGAGATCCCGCCCTTCTCCCGGATCGCCATCGAGACCACGGGCCTCGCCGACCCGGCGCCCATCGTCCACACGCTGATGACCGACCCGCTGCTGCGGGAGCGCTTTCGGCTGGCGGGCGTGACGACCACCGTCGATGCCGAGCACGGCGGCATGCAGCTCGACCGCCACGAGGAATCCACCCGCCAGGCGGCCATCGCCGACCGGCTGGTGCTGACCAAGCTCGACCGCGTCGCGGACGGCGCCAAGGCCCTGCGGACCCGGTTGCGCTCGCTCAACCCGCATGCGGAGATCGTCGGCTCGGAGCAGGCGGCCCGCACCGCCGAGACGCTGTTCCTCGACGCCACGTCGCCCGAGCGGCACCTGGAGGCGGTGCGGCGGATCGAGGATGCCGCCGTGGTCGAACACGACCATCACCACCACGACCACCATCATCACGGCCACATCGACCGCCACGGCTACGCGTCGGTGTGCCTCGGCAGCGCGCAGCCGCTGGACTGGGACCGGCTGATGGCCTGGCTGGAGGCGCTCCTGACCGAACACGGGCCCGACGTGCTGCGCATCAAGGGCATCCTGGACGTGGCGGGACAGGACGCCGCCGTGGTCATCCAGGGCGTGCAGCACGTGTTCTATCCCACCAGTTTCCTGCCGGACCGGCGGGGGGTGGAGAACGGCAGCCGGATCGTGGTGATCCACCGCGGGCTGGACGCGGGGGCGCTGGAGCAGGGCTTCCGGCAGGACGTGCTGGAGCCGGCTGCGCCGGAGCACGCCTGAAGGCGGACTTCAGGTGCGGATATGCGATATGCCGCCGGTCGGGACCGAGATAGACAGTGCGGTCGCGACGACGAGCGGCGCGAACTTTTCCTCGACCTCCTGGCTGCTGTAGCGCGCGGTCGAGACGGCGACGTTGATGGCGCCTGCCGCCAGACCGTCGGCCCCCAGCACCGGCGCGGCGATCGACAGGTCGCCGTAGAAATACTCCTCGAAGGCGGTGGCGTAGCCGCGGCTGCCGGACAGTTCGATCTTGCGCAGCAGCTCCGGCCGCTTCCAGCAGGTGTGGGGCGTGTGCGGCCTGAGGTCGGAGGCGTCCAGGATCGCGGCGACCCTGTCGCGCTCCATCCGCGACATGATCGCGATGCCGGAGGCCGTGCAGTAGGCCGGCATCCGCCCGCCGATCACGGTGTCGGTGTTGAGCACGTGGCGGCTCATGAACCGGGACACGAACACGATCGAGGTGCCGTCGAGCACGGTCAGGTTGACCGTCTCCTCGGTCATCTTGCTCAGATGCAGCAGGTAGGGCATCGCCCGGCCCACCAGCGGGCTGGACTGGGTGAAGCGCGCGCCCAGGTCGAGCGCGCGGGCGGACAGGGCGAAGCGCTTGGTGTCCGGGTCCTTCACTAGGTAGCCCAGCCGCGTCAGCGTGTGGGTGAAGCGCTGCGCGGCGCTCTTGTCGAGGTCTATGGCCGCCGCGAGCTGGGTCAGGCTCAACGCCGGGTGGCCGGCGTCGAACGCCTCCAGCACCCGGAAGGCGCGCTCCACCGACTGGACCATCAACGGGTCCTTGGCACTCTTGGATTTCATCGGCACCGCGCGGCGACGGGTGGGAGCATCGTCCTTCATAGCGGAACGGCGATGCGTCCGCCACCGGCCGCCCCGCTTGCTAGCCGGACAGTTCGTCCTTCATCACGGCCCCGTTGGCCATGATGAGAGGCATGTGGGCGCCCTGGCCGGTCAGCAAAGTCAGGTCCTGGAACGGATCGCCGTCGACGACGAGGAGGTCGGCGATGGCGCCGGGCGCGACCACGCCGAGCCGGCCTTTCCGGCGGACCACCTCTGCCCCGACGATGGTGGCGCTGCGGATGATGTCGGCGGCCTCCTGAAAGGCGCCGCGCACGAGAAACTCTTCCGACTGCAGCTCCGGGGATTTCGACATGTCGCTGCCGAAGGCGGTCTTCACACCGTGGCGAAAGGCCAGTTCCACCGAGCGGGTTCCCGCCTCCAGCACCGCGTCGAGCTTGGCCAGCCCGAGCGGCGGATAGCCGAGGCGCAGGCCGTTCTCCTTCAGGTTCTTGTAGGCGATCAGGTTGGGGATCAGATAGGTGCCGGCCGCGGCCATCTGTCGGGCGGTGTCCTCGTCGAGCATGTTGCCATGCTCTATGGTCCTGACGCCCGCCTCCACCGCCCGGGCGATGCCGGCCGCCGTGTAGACATGCGCCATGACATAGGTGTTGGAGCGCGTCGCCTCGTCCACCACGGCGCGCAGCTCCTCCATGGAATACTGGAGCTGGTCGATGGGGTCCGACTGGGACGCGACCCCGCCGCCGGCCATGACCTTGATCTGGTCGGCTCCGAGCCTGATCTCGTCGCGCACCGCCTTGCGCACCTCCGGCACGCCGTCGGCGATGCGGCCGACGCCGCTCAGAATGTGGACGCAGGGACACGGTTCGCGCAGGTCGGCCGGCGAGCGGCTGTCGCCGTGACCGCCGGTCTGGCTGATGGCGCGCCCCGCGACGAACAGCCGTGGACCCTTGAACAGTCCGAGCTCCACGGCGCGCTTGTGGCCGAAATCGCCGCCGCCGGCATCCCGCACCGTGGTGAAGCCGCGCATCACCATGCCCTCCAGCGTGCGCCCGGCATAAGCCGTCACCAGCGAGGGCAGCAGAGCCGGCGCCGCCGGCAGCAGCTCGCGATGGATGTGGACGTGGCAGTCGATCAGTCCCGGCATCAGCGTGCGCCCGCCGAGGTCTACCACCCGCGCGTTCGTGTCGGACACCCGACCGCGTTCCACCGCCACGATGTCGTTTCCGGAGACCCGGACCTCGAAGCCCGGCAGCAGCCGGCCCTCGCGCGCGTCGAGCAGGGCGAGGTTGCGGAACACGGTGTCGGTCATGGCGGACCCTCCTGGCCCAGGTCAGTGCTGGCGTGCGCGGATCAGGGCGAACGCCGGACCCAGCAGCGCGGCATAGGGCTTCAGCCGCTCCAGCGCCTCGTCGGTGTAGTGGCCGACACGGTGGCCGAGATTGATGGTGCCCAGCACCTCGCCGCCATGGATGACCGGCACGTTGGCGAGTGCGGTGCAGCCCAGCTCCTCCACCATGGTCCAGGTCGCATAGGTGGAGCGCAACTCGTCCTGCGTCCGGCTGAGGAAGATGCGACCTTGCTTCAGCACATGGTTGCCCCAGTCGGTTCCCTGGAGCGGCTTGCGCCCTCCATTGGGATATTGCTGCGGCACGGTGGTGTAGACCCGTTCGCCGTCGCCATTGGCGTGCAGCAGCAGGTAGGTGCAGAACAGCCGGCCGGCATCATGCTCGATCGCCGCGTCGACCGCTGCGAACAGGGCCTCGGGCTGCCGCCCGGCCTCCAATCCCAGCACCAGCGACGCAAGCCGGCCTTCGGACTGCTCGGATGCGTGCATCAATTGTCTCCGTCCACCTGAAGCGACTGTCGCGCCACGGCACACAGACTAACAATACTCTGTATCGTATGTCGATATTTTTGCTTGCGCCCCGGATGGGCCGGTGATTTGCTCACCAGGCACGCCCGATCAAGCGCGCGGGCGTCACCGTCACGAGAATCGACGGACGAGGGGATCCGCGACGATGACCAGCCCTCCTGCTCCTGCCGGCCAGCCCGGGCTTGACGAGCTCGATGCGCGCGGTCGCGCGGTGGTCGACGAGGTGGAGGCCGACACCCGGATCCGGCTCCCCGGCATCTGGCGTAAGCTCGCCTACGCGGTCGCGCTCGGCCTTGCCGGCTTCCATCTCTACACGGGCCTGTTCGGCGTGCTGGTCGGCATCCAGCAGCGCATCATCCATGTAGGGTTCGCGCTGGCCCTGACGTTCATTTTGCGCCGTTTCAACGGCCGTCAGGACACGCGCCCCACCCTGCTCGACCTGTTCTGGATCCTGGGTGTATCGGCCTCCAGCGCCTATCTCGCCTATCAGGGCGTGTCGCTGGATGCGAGGCTCGGGCTGGTCTTCACCAGCGACATTGTGCTCGGCGCGATCCTCACCGTCGCGGTGCTGGAGGCGACGCGGCGGGTCGTCGGCTGGGCGCTGCCCGCCATCGCCGCGCTGTCGATCGTCTACGCGATGTTCGGCCCCTACTTCCCGGGCATGCTCGGCCATCGCGGCTTCTCGGTCGAGGACGTCACCACCATCCTGTTCCTGTCCACCGAGGGGGTCTACGGCATCCCCGCGGCGGTCTCGGCCACCTACATCGCGCTGTTCATCCTGCTTGGCGCGCTGCTCAAGCACAGCGGCGCCGTGTCCTTCTTCACCGATCTGGCGCTGGCGCTGTTCAGCGGCGTCCGCGGCGGACCGGCAAAGGTGGCGGTCGTCGCCAGCGGCCTGTTCGGCATGATCAGCGGCAGCGCCATCGCCAATGTGTCGAGCACGGGTGTCATTACGATCCCGCTGATGAAGCGCACCGGATTTTCCGCCCGCTTCGCCGCGTCGGTGGAGGCGGTCGCCTCTTCCTGCGGGCAGTTCACGCCGCCCATCATGGCGTCCGCCGCCTTTGTCATCGCCGAGGTGCTGGGCATCGGCTACATCGATGTGGCGCTCGGGGCAGCGATCCCCGCCGCCATCTACTATCTTGCGCTGTTCGTCACCATCGATCTCAGATCGGCGCGGCTGGGCATGCGCGGCGAGCGGCGCGCCGACACGCCGCCGATAACGACCATCATGCTCAACGGCGGCTATCTGCTGCTGGTGCCCGCGACACTGGTCTACATGCTCGCGGTGGTCGGCTACTCCCCCCTGCGCGCCGGCATGTACGCATTGATCGTCAACGTAGCGCTGTTTCTCATCCGCGAGGCGCTCGACGACGCGCGCGCGCCGCGCTGGGGCGTCGCCGCCGCGGTGGTGGCGCTGCATGCCGCCGTGTTCGCGGTCGACATGGCCGCGGGCCACCTGGTTGCCGTGGGGGTCTACGTTGCCGCACTGGCCGCCATCGGCCTGCTGGCCGGAGATGCCGGAGGCACGCTCGGCTTTCTTCACCGCTTCGTGCGCAAGGTCGCCGACGCGCTGGCGGAGGGCGCGGTGGGCATCCTGGAGGTGGCGACCTGCGTCGCCTGCGCCGGCATCATCATCGGCATGCTCTCCCTGACGGGCCTCGGCCTGCGGCTCTCGGGCATGCTCCTCAACATCGCCGACGGCAGCCTGCCGCTGCTGCTGGTTCTGACCATGCTGGCGTCG
>JAEWEX010000321.1 GCA_023389135.1 Pseudomonadota bacterium
GCCCCGATCACCCGGTCGGCCTCCATGACGGCGGCGGCCACATGCGCAGGCGGCGGCCAGGCCAGCCCGGCGGCGGCGTGGATCGCGGCGTCGAGCCCGGTTTCCAGCCGCGCCAGAGCATCGCCCGCCCCCAGCGCGATCAGCGCCGCCTTGGCCGGCGCGGTGATCTCGCCCGTGAAGGCCTCGTGCGCGTCGTGGATCAGGCCGTAGGGCGCGGCCGGGCTGCGCTCCCCCAGCCGCCGCATCACCCGCAGCGAGTGCTCCGCCACCGACACCGGCCGGCAGCCGTCGCCGGCAAACCGCGCCTGCCGCCCCAGCCGCACGCCCAGCGTCCGGAAGTCGATCAGCGCAGGATCCGGCGCGACCAGATCGATGCGCACCACGGGATCGTTGGAGTGAAACGGACGGAACCACCCGACGGTGGCCGCCTCGCCGCCCCCTTCCCCCTCTCCCCGTGCACGGGGAGAGGGGGGGGTGAGGGGTTGAGTGGTGGAGCCGCTCACGGCCGAAGCTCCCGCCAAACAAGCAGGCTGAGAATGGCCAGCAACACGATGACGACGGAATGCCCCTCGCGGCCATGCCGGAGGTGGACCGTTGCGATCAGGCTCACCACGACAAGCCACGCGAACAGGGCGATGCTGTGCCAGCTCACGGCGCCACCTCGGGCCCGATCGACAGCACGTCGTATTCGCCGCGCACCGCAGTGCTGAAACGATGGGCCACCAGCAGCGCATCGATCACCATCTGGTGCCAGTCGGTATCGTGATCGGGGTCCTCGCGCCCGCGCCGGTTCTCGACCTCGCGCAGCACCTCCACGGCGCCCAGCGCCAGGTCCCGGCCGGCCCCGCAGGCGTCGAACCGGCAGTCCCGCTCGCACACCTGGAAATCGTCATGGATCGAGAACAGCCGGCCGCCCGTGCCGACCAGAAAGGTCCCACCGCTCTCCACGGCGTTATCCACCTTGGACACGCCGCCCTCGCGCAGGCAGCTGCGCAGCTCCTCCACGAACTCCCTGACCATGTAGGACATCAGGTCGCCGCCCTCCCACAGGGGCGGCGCGAACACGTGCTGCAGCAGCTGCCCCATGCGGAACGACGTCGTAAAGCCCATCAGGAACGCGCCGTTGCGGAACACCTTGGGCTGGCACCGGATGTCGAGGCTGGTGCCGTCGACACCCGCCCGATCCCCGCCCATCCAGACGGTGCCGTCCCGCGCCACGATGCCGACGATGCAGGTCACCCCCCGCCCTCCCCGCGCACCGCGTCCTGCGCCAGCGACCTCAGCCCCGCCAGCGCGTGCATCACGCGGTCGATCTTGGCGGTCACCGTCGCGGCCTCGGCCGCGGTCAACCCGGCCCCGCCGGGCGAGCACGGCGACATGGCGGCAAAGACCTCGCGCACCAGCCGGCCCATGCCATCGGCGGCCTCGCCGGTCAGCTCCGCAAGCGCCCCCTCCCCGTCGGGCAGCAGCGGCAGGAAAACGCCGCCGGCCCGCGCCGCCAGGTGCTCGGCCAGCGCGGTCTGGCCGAAATGCTCGGTCAGCGCGCAGGCGATCTGGAACGGCATGCCGCGAGTCTGGTCGGGATCGGTCCATTTGTAGGGCGTGAAGGGCGCGACGCCGGCGTGGTCGGCCACGGCGCCGGGTCCGCCGCAGGCGGCGATGAAACGCGCCTGGGCGTCGAAGGCCGAGCCCGCCTCGCGGGGACGCACGGCCTTCATGGCAAAGCCCCGGAGGCGTTGCCGCAGACGGGCGCACCAGCCGCGTGGGAGGAAGAAGGCCCGGCCGATGCGGTCTCGACGGCATCGGCCGGGCGAGGTGCCGCCGCCTGGGGAGGTATTCCGGCGGCGGGGGAGGAAGGGGGGAAGAAGTCGCCATGCGCGAGCACGCCGCCGGTGGCATCGACCAGCCGGGAGATCAGGTCCAGCGACGGTCGCTGCTTGCCGCGCTCGATCCGCGACAGCGACGATGGCGTGGTCCCGGCGCGCGCCGCCAGGACTGCAAGGCCCACCTCATGCTGCTCGCGATACCGGCGAAGCGGATGTGACATGGGCGCGAACTTGCATGGGGTGCAATTTTCCGTCAAGCGCCGATTTGCATTGGGTGCGCTGGCAACCGCTTGTGCGCCGCGTCAATCTGTTTGCATGGCACGCAAGACTGTCCACACCCGTTTCAAATTGCCGAGGCAGCGCACCTACTTGCGCGAATGGCGCAAGGCGAAGGGCTGGACCCAGGACGTGCTGGCGGAAGAGCTGGGGATATCGGGCTCGCAGCTGTCGCGCATCGAGCGCGCCGAGCAGGCCTACAACCAGGACCTGCTGGAGCACGCCGCGAATCTGCTGGGCTGCTCCACCGCCGACCTGATCATGCGCCCGCCCGGCTCTGAGGGCGGCGAACTCCAGGACGTGCTCGCCGGGCTGGAACCGGAGCAGCGCGCGCAGGTGATCGAGATCGCCAAGACCTTCCGCAAGGCGTCCTGACCGGCATCGCCGGCGGTTGACAGAGGGGCACCACCGCCTGAACCTCGACGCCGGGCTTCCGGGGGGATGTCATGGGCGAGCTTCTGAAGGTGGTGGCGGGAGCCTATCTCGCGCTGATCGTTCTACTGGTGGGGCTCATGCTGGTGACCAGCTTTTCGGTGCCGGCGACACAGGCCACGCCGCTGGCGCAGATCCTGATCATCGCCGCCGCGGTTGTGCTTTGCCTGCCGGCCGCGATGCTGTTCGCCTTCGGCCAGATGGCAATAGACCTGACCCGCGCGGTCGGCGAGCTGCGCGGACTGAGAGCGGACCTTGCGCGGCGCGACCTGCAGACGCCGAAGGGCGCCGCCGTTCCCGGCCTGACCTCTGCCGTGTCGCGCGCAGACTCCGCTCCGCCACGCCCAATGACGCGGGAGAGATTCGTGGAAGAGGCCCGCCTGCAGGGCATGATGCACGGCACGCGCAACGGCTACCTTTGGCGACGGTACGGCGGCGGCCCATGTGAGGTGCTGACCGCCGACGGCGTGCTGAGCTACCGGGACGAGGCCGCCATGATCGCCGCCATCGGCTGAGTGTCAGCGCCCGCGGCGGGCCTTCGCAATTTCCACCAGCGCCGCCACGGCCTCGCCCTCAGGCTAAGCGTGTACGCTAGTGCAATCCAGCCTGCGTCGAGCCGGTTGCAGCCCGCGTCCAGCACAACGTGTTGCAGGGGAAGGGAATTAGTAAGGCGAATCGCTCGCTGCACCACATCCGGTCCGGCGACCGATTTGTACGGCATGCAAATATTGCCTTGACCCAATTTTGCACCACATGCAAACTCCGCCCCCATCGCAACCCGCCGATGGAGGCAACCATGCGCCGCGATCTCTCCCACCATCCCCGCCGCCCGGTGCGCACCGTGCGCAGCATGGCCGACGCCATGCTGGCCCGCGTCGCCGTGACCGGCTCCGTCACCGACGACGACCTGCTGGCCGAGGGCTACAGCCGCCGCTTCATCGAGCGACACCGCGACGCCGCCCGCGAGCTCGCCGCCGAGAGCGCCGAGCGGGCGGCCTGAGCCATGGCCGCCGACCCCGCCGTCCACGCCCTGCGACTGGCCATCCGGCGCACGCTGGCGCAGTTCGACGACGCGCTCGCCGCCCTCCTCCCTCTCCCCGTTCACGGGGAGAGGGTCGGGGTGAGGGGCCGAGCCGTCCAGCCG
>JAEWEX010000335.1 GCA_023389135.1 Pseudomonadota bacterium
GCGCCCGGGCGCTGAACGGCTGGTGCAGCAGCAGCGGGCTGCCGCCGATGGCCGCCGACATCAGGCCGGTGGCGATGCCGGCGAGGCTCTCCGGCAGCAGCGTGGTGGCGATGGGCGCGCCCTGGCGGATGCCGGCCCCGGTGACGTGATCGACGCCCGCCATCAGCAGCGCGAGATGGCTGTGCGCCAGAGGCTGGTAGCCGTCCGGCGCCGCATCGAAGGTCACCAGCGCCGGCGCCGCGCCGTCCAGCGGCGCAGCCTCCGGCGCGGGCCAGTCATCCGCCGCCATGGCCTCGTCCAGCGGCAGCACGCCGTCCGGCGCGCGCCGGCCGAAGGCGCAGATGAAGCGCAAATCGTGGTTCTCGGCCGCGGCCTCGCAGAACATCTGGGCGTGGGCGACGGGGCCGATGCGGACCGCCGTGACGGCCGCGGCGGCGCGCACGCGCCCCAGCGCCCAGGCCACCTCGCGGCGACGCCAGCCCAGCGGGAACAGGGCGGCGACCAGCCCGGCCCGGACGATGCCGCCTATGGCCACCATGGCGTCGGCGGTGTTGGGCATCTGCACCGCCACCACGTCGCCGGGCGCGAGCCCGATGGCCCGGAGGCAGGCGGCGAGGCGCGCCGACTGCGCGGCGAAGCCGGTCCAGTCCAGCCGGCGCGGGCGGCCGTCGGTGAAGGCCGGGCGGTCGGCCGGATCGATCAGCGCGACGGTGTCGCCCTGCACGCGCGCCTGCCGGTCGATCAGGGTGCCGAGGTCGACCCTCAGGCCCGAGCCGTCCCCACGGCCGGGCGCGTCCCCTGTCACGACCGCGGCTCCTGGCGCCACCAGCTCTCCACGATGGGGCCGAAGATCGGCGTCGCCTCCGGCCGGCCGATGTGGCTCCAGCGGGCCATCCACTGCTGCGGGGCGTGGTAGAGCGGCACCACGTAGAAGCCAGAGAGCAGCACGCGGTCCAGTGAGCGCACCGCGGCCACCAGTTCGTCGCGGGTGGTGGCGGCCAGGATCGCCTGGATCATGGCGTCGACGGCCGGCTCCTTCGCGCCCATGTAGTTGCGCGTGCCGGGCGTGTCCGCGGCGGCGGAGCCCCAGTAGAACGCCTGCTCGTTGCCCGGCGACAGCGAGGCGAACCAGAAATACACCGTCATGTCGAACTGGAAGTCGGCGATGCGGCGGTCGAACTGGATGGCGTCCACCAGCCGCACGGTGGCGCGGATGCCGGCGCGCTCCAGCGCCGCCGAATAGGCGAGCGAGATGCGCTCCTGCTCCTTGGTGCGCACCAGGATCTCGAAGGCCATGGGCTCGCCGGTCTCGCCATGGACCAGCGCGCCGTCCGACAGGCGCCAGCCCGCCTCGCGCAGCAGCACCAGCGCCCGGCGCAGCAGCGTGCGGTCGCGGCCCGAGCCGTCGGAGGCCGGTGGCTGCCATTCGCCCTCGAGGATGTCGGCGCGCACGGCGCCGGAATGGGCCGACAGCAGCGCCCGCTCGGCCTCGCTCGCCGGCCGGCCGCGCGCCGAAAGCTCGGAATTGTCGAAATAGCTGCCGGTGCGGCTGTAGAGGCCGTGGAACAGGTTGGCGTTCACCCACTCGAAATCGAGCAGCATGCCCAGCGCCTCGCGCACCCGCGCGTCGGAGAAGGCCGGGCGGCGGGTGTTGAACACGAAGCCGTTCATGCCCGAGGGGACCGACTTGTCGAACGCCTCGGCCAGCACCTCGCCGCGCTGCGCCGCCGGGAAGTCGTAGCCGGTGGCCCAGCGGCCCGGATCGCCCTCCGGCCGCACGTCGTAGAGCCCGCCCTTGAACGCCTCGAACATGGTGTTGGCGTCGCGGAAATCGTCGTCGCGGACCTCGTCGAAATTCCACATGCCCCGCGAAACCGGGAGGTCCGCGCCCCAGTAATCGGGGTCGCGGCGCAGCACGATGCCGTCGCCGCGGCGCACCTCCGCGACCTCGTAGGGGCCGGAGCCCACGGGGGTGGCGAACCCGGAGCTCTCGAAGGTCTCGGGATCGATGGCGTGCTGCGGCAGCACCGGCATCAGCCCGAGGATGAGCGGCAGCTCGCGGTCGGAGCCGTCGCCCAGCTCGAAGCGGACCGTGCGCTCGTCCAGCGCCTCGGCCGCGGTCACCTTGGCGTAATAGGTGCGGTGGTTGGGCCGTCCGCGCTCGCGCAGCAGGCTCCACGAGAACAGCACGTCCCTGGCCGTGACCGGCTGGCCGTCGGAGAACTTCGCCCGCGGATCGACCGCGAATTCCACCCAGGTGCGATCCTCGGGCAGCCTCACCGTCTGCGCCACCAGGCCATAGAGCGTGAAGGGCTCGTCGTAGCTGCGCGCCATCAGCGGCTCGAACACCGCGCCGCTGAGCCCGCTCGCCGCGGTGCCGCGCACGATGAAGGGGTTGAGCGTGTCGAACGTGCCCTGGACCGCGTAGGTCACCCGGCCGCCCTTGGGGGCGGAGGGGTCGGCATAGGGCAGGTGCCGGAAGTCGGCCGGCAGCGCCGGCTCGCCATGCATCGCCATGGCGTGGCGCGCGGGCACTGCCGCGTCATCCTGCGCCGGCGCCGCGCCCGCCCAGCCCGCCGCCAGGGCGGCGGCGAGTGCGAGCAGCGCGCGGGCGGCCGCTGCGGGTCGTTGGACGCGTGGGATCATGTGCTCGCGACGCTCGCATCGATTCGTCATGACGCGAGCGTATCACAGCACAATTGGCGCAAACCGTGACGTCCCGCGGCAAAGTCTTTGCCGCAACGCGACCCCGCCACACCTTGTGCGAGGTCACGTTCATGCCGTATTTGGCTTCGACACAGGCACTCTGGACGGCGGCGTGCGGGAGATACTGCGCCGGCCAGCCACGCTCACACGACGAGGAATTTCCACATGTATCGTGATCGCACGACGGCGCATGGCGCGACCAGAGGGCTTCTCGCGCTGGTGTTCGCCGCCGCGCTCGGAGTGCCTGCCGCGCTGGCGCAGCAGGGCAATGCGAACCCGCCCGCGGCCGGGGCCGCCGCCGAGGCGCCGAAGCCGCAGTGGTTCAAGCTGTGCGGCAAGGACGAGAATGCGGGCGCGGAGGTCTGCTCGGTGCAGTCCTTCGCCATGGCCGACGCCGGCAACGTGGTCGCCGAGGTCCGGATCCTGGACGTCAAGCAGAAGAACGAGAGCCGGCGCGTGCTGGAATCGCTGATCCCGGTCGGCTTCCTGGTGCCCCCCGGCGTCAACCTCGTCATCGACGAGAACCAGCCGGTCACGGGGCGCTACCGCATCTGCTTCCCCAATGGCTGCCTGGTCGAGGCGCAGCTCACCGACGAGTTCATCGCCAATCTCAAGAAGGGCAAGGAACTGGTGGTGTTCGCCGCCAACCAGCAGGGCTCCTGGGTCGGCGCCAAGGTCGCGCTGGCGGGCTTCACCAAGGTGTTCGACGGCCCGGCGACCGACCCCAAGGTCTACGAGGAGTGGCGCAAGAACTTCGAGCAGGGTCAGGCC
>JAEWEX010000338.1 GCA_023389135.1 Pseudomonadota bacterium
TCCCCTCATCCGGCCCTCCGGGCCACCTTCTCCCCGTGGGAGAAGGAAGGGAAAGCCCTCTCCCCACGGGAGAGGGTGCCGCCGGAGGGGGCGGGTGAGGGTTGCAGTCGTCGCCGGCATGTCCTGCGCCGGTCCCCTCATCCGGCCCGCAGGGCCACCTTCTCCCTGTGGGAGAAGGAAGGGAAAGCACACGAGGA
Organism: Pseudomonadota bacterium; assembly: GCA_023389135.1. GTDB lineage: Bacteria > Pseudomonadota > Alphaproteobacteria > Rhizobiales > Methylopilaceae > Agaricicola. Next base: position 198 of record JAEWEX010000338.1, read on the forward strand.
AACCCGGCGATGAGCCGAGAAAGACTCTATCTTTTCGACACCACGCTGCGCGACGGCGCGCAGACCGCCGGCGTCGACTTCACCCTGGAAGACAAGATCGAGGTCGCGCGCATGCTGGACGCGCTCGGCATCGACCATGTGGAGGGCGGCTATCCGGGCGCGAACCCCACCGACACCGCCTTCTTCGCGGAAGACCGGGGGCTGCGCGCGAGCGTCACCGCGTTCGGCATGACCAAGCGGGTGGGGCGCTCCGCCTCCAACGATCCCGGCCTGCAGGACGTGCTCGCGGCCAGGGCCGACGCGTTCTGCTTCGTCGCCAAGACCTGGGACTTCCATGTCCGCGTGGCGCTGGGCTGCACCCTGGAGGAGAACCTCGAGGCCATCCGCGACACCGTCCGCGCCGCGAAGTCCAGGGGCGAGGTGCTGATCGACTGCGAGCACTTCTTCGACGGCTACAAGGCCAATCCCGACTACGCCCTGACCTGCGCCCGGGCCGCCCACGAGGAGGGCGCGCGGTGGGTGGTGCTGTGCGACACCAATGGCGGGACGCTGCCCCACGAGGTCTCGGCGATCGTCGCGGAGGTCGCCCGCCACGTCCCCGGCAGCCATCTCGGCATCCACCCGCACAACGACACCGAGAACGCGGTCGCCAACGCGCTGGCCGCCGTGGAGGCCGGCGCCCGGCAGATCCAGGGCACCCTGAACGGTCTCGGCGAGCGCTGCGGCAACGCCAATCTGGTGTCGCTGATCCCGACGCTGAAGCTGAAGCCGGCCTATGCGGCGCGCTTCGAGATCGGCGTCACCGAGGCGGGCCTGGCCGAGCTGACCCATGCCAGCCGGATGCTGGACGAGATGCTGAACCGCCAGCCCAACCGCCACGCGCCCTATGTCGGCGCCAACGCCTTCGCCCACAAGGGCGGCATCCACGCGAGCGCCGTGGCCAAGGACCCCACGACCTACGAGCACGTGGCGCCGGAGGCCGTGGGCAATGCCCGCAAGCTGCTGGTGTCCGACCAGGCCGGCCGCTCCAACGTGCTGGCGGAGCTCGCCCGCGTCGGGATCGAGGTGGCCAAGGACGATCCCCGGATCGGACGGCTGCTGGACGAGGTCAAGACCCGCGAGGCCGAGGGCTGGGCCTATGAGGGGGCGGAGGCGTCCTTCGAGCTGCTCGCGCGCCGCATGCTGGGCACGGTGCCGACCTACTACGAGGTCGAGAGCTTCCGCGTCATGGTCGAGCGCCGCCACAACGCGGTGGGCAGGCTGGTCTCGGTGTCCGAGGCCGTGGTCAAGGTGTCGGTGGACGGCGAGACGCTGATGTCGGTCGCGGAGGGCAACGGACCGGTCAACGCGCTCGACCTGGCGCTGCGCAAGGATCTCGGCCGCTACCAGCCCTACATCGCGGATCTGCGGCTGACCGACTTCAAGGTGCGCATCCTGGACGGCGGCACCGGCGCCGTGACGCGGGTGGTGATCGAATCGACCGACGGGCAGGGCGCCGTGTGGAACACGGTCGGCGTCTCCGCCAACGTCATCGACGCCTCCTTCCAGGCGCTGACCGACAGCATCACCTACCGGCTGCTGCGGGCCGGGGCGCCCGCCGGGCGGCCGCTCACATCTTCCTGAGCACCTCGGGCTCCAGCACCTCGCCGGCGGGCGTGCCGTCGGCGCTGGCGCGCACCGCCGCCGCCTCCAGCGCCGGCAGGATGTCCTCCACCCGGTCTGCGACCAGGTAGCCCACAGGCATGGTGGCGCGGATGTAGCCCTCGCTGCGCATATGGTCGAGCAGCGCCACCAGGGGCGACCAGAAGCCGTCCAGGTTCGCCAGCAGGATCGGCTTTTCGTGGCGGCCGAGCTGGGCCCAGGTCAGCTGCTCAACCAGTTCCTCCAGCGTGCCGATGCCGCCCGGAAGCGCCACGAAGGCGTCGGCCTTGTCGAACATCAGCCGCTTGCGCTCGTGCATGTCGTCGGTGACCACATGGTCCTGCACATCCGTCAGCATGCGCTCCTTCTGCACCAGGAAGCGCGGGATGATGCCGGTCACCTGGCCGCCATTGTCCAGCACGCCCCTGGCCACCGCCCCCATCAGCCCGAGCGAGCCGCCGCCATAGACCAGCCGCACGCCGGCCCGCGCCATCTCGGCGCCGAAGGCCGTCGCCGCGCTGGCGAAGGCGGGGTTAACGCCCGGGCTGGACCCGCAATAGACGCAGACGGAACGGACGAGCGGCATGCGAGGCCTCGCTGGACAGGGACGACGGGATCGGCCGGAGAGGGGCTTCCGGCACATACAGATAGGGGGCCGGCGCGACCTTCGGAAGCGGGTGCGCGCGCGTGCATTCGGCCACCGGACATTGTAGAGGGATAGAAGGTGTGCGATGCGACATCGAACCGACACATTCCCCGGACCGCCGCTGGCCCAGGACGCCGATGACCCCGACCTCGCTGAAGAACATTCTCGTTGGATTCGCACTCCTCCTCGCGGTCATTCTCGGCCTGATCGGGTATCGGGCGGCCAATCCTCCGGGC
>JAEWEX010000346.1 GCA_023389135.1 Pseudomonadota bacterium
CCAGAGCGGCACGCGCAGCTCGCTGATCGAGACCGAGCCGATGATCCACGAGATGTGGACGAACTGCGCGCCGAGATAGGCCGCCGCCACGCAGAACACCAAGGCGGCAAGGTCGGTCAGGATCGCAAGTCCGTTGCGGACCGCCGGCGACAGAAGGCCGGTCGCCATGTCGATCTCCAGGTGCCGCCCGCGGCGCAGCACATAGGCAGAACCCAGGAAGGCCGCGACGGTGACGCCGTAGGTGGAGACCTCGATCCCCCAGATGGTGGGCGACCCGAACACCGAGCGCATGATCACCTCTGTGATGATCGACACCGCGGTGACCGCGAGCGCCATGGCGGCGATGGCGGCCGCCACGACCGAGGCCAGACCGATGGCGCGGTCGATGAATCTCCACATCGGCTGTCTCTCCGTCTGGGCCGGGTCGGATCGATCGGGCGGCGGGGACGGCGCAATCCGCCGCCCCCGCCGGGCGTGGGCTCAGAGCCCGCGGATCCACTCGATCAGCGCTGCTTCCCGGGGGTCGGCGCGCGACTTCCAGCTTTCGACCACGGGCTCCAGCAGGGTCTGCCACTCCTTCTTGGCGGCGGCGTCGAGCACGGTGACCTCGATCTTGCCGCGCAGGAACTCGAGGCTTTTCGCGTCCTCGCCGCCGGCCTGCTCGGCGCTCCATGCGGAGACCTCCCAGGACGCGTCGGTCAGGGCCTTCTGGAACTCCGGCGACAGCGACTCGTACTTGCGCAGGTTCATGTTCATGGGGAACACGCCGTAGCCCGCCTCGGTGATGGTGGCGTAGCCGGCCGCTTCCCAGAGCTTGCGGGTGTTGAGCGTGGTGATGGCGGTGATGGCGGCGTCGATGGTGCCGCTCTGGAGGCCCAGATACATCTCGCCCGGGTCCATGGTCACCGGCGAGGCGCCGAGCGCCCGCAGGGCCTCCGACGCCAGCGCGCCGTAGCTGCGGATCTTCCTGCCCTTGAAGTCGGCGGGCGTGCGCAGCGGCGTCTTGCTGGAGAAATCGAACAGCGAGCCGATGAAGGTCACGCCCAGCGGCATGATCTGCCGGGCGCGCATCTTCTCGGTATAGAGCTTGAACAGCTCGCCGTCGCGCTGCCAGGCCTTCGTGGCATGGTCGCCGTCGCGGTAGAGGAACGGGATGTCGTTGATCTCGGAGATGGCGTCGTTGGTCCAGACGCCGACGAGGTTATCGCCGATGTCGAGCGACCCGGTCGCGATGGCGGTCGGGATGTCATGGGCCTTGTAGAGCTGGCCCGCGGGATAGTGCTCGACCTTGACTTTGCCGCCGGTCTTCTCGGCGACCAGTTCGGCGAACCGCGCCTGCGCCCGGGTGACGTGGTGGCTCACCGGCAACGTGCCGGCGTAGCGCAGGACGACCTCCTGCGCGGAGGCGCGCTCGGGGGTTGCCGCGACCAGCGTCGCGGCGGCGAAGCACAATGCTACTGCTGCTGGGATCTTCATGGTGTCCACCTCTGTCTGTTCGCCGGTTTCCGGCCTTGTCGTCGCAATGGCACGTCCTGCCCGGTCCGCCGGCGCGATGGCGCTGCGGCTCAGGCCAGCGGCGGCGTGCGGCCGGCCCACGGACGGGCCGCCTCGAACGCCGCGGAAAGCGAGAAGATGAGAGGCTCGCCGAGCTGGCGGCCGACGATCTGGAGCCCGACCGGCAGTCCGTCACGGCTGAAGCCGCACGGGATCGAGGCGGCCGGCAGGCCCGTCAGGTTGAACGGATAGGTGTAGGCGATCCACGTGAACATGTTGTCGTCGAGCTCGTAGCCCGGCGGCACGTTGAGGCCCACATCGAACGGCAGCACCGGGATCGTCGGCGTGACCAGCAGGTCGTAGCGCTCGAAGAACGAGGTGACCCGGGTGCGCAGGTCGTAGCGCTGGAACACGCTCTGGTAGTATTCGCCCATGGTCTGGGCGAGCGCCGCGTCCAGAGTGGTCGCGACGGCGGGGTCCAGCAGTTCCCGGCTCCCCTCCAGCACGGGGCGCAGCCTGGTGCCCGCGCCGGCGAAGAACTCCGCCATGAACAGCTTCAGCGGGTCGTCGAAGACGTGCTCGACCTCTTCGACCTCGCAGCCGAGCTCCTCGATGAGGCGGACGCCCCTGCGGACCAGATCCAGCACCTGCGTGTCGGGCCGGGCATAGCCGAGGGTGGGGCTCCATGCGACCCTGAGGCCGCGCGGCGAGCGCTCGCAGGCGGCCATCAGGTCCGGCACCGGCTCCGACACCGCGCCGGCGTCGCGCGGGTCGAACCCGGAGGCGACCTCCATGAGCAGGGCCGCGTCGCGCACCGTGCGCGCCATGGGGCCGACATGGGCGAGCGTCGGCGTTGCGCTGGGCGGGAACACCGGTATGCGGCCGAAGTGGCCCTTGATGCCGAACAGGCCGCACATGGAGGACGGCAGGCGGATCGACCCGCCGCCATCGGTGCCGAAGCCGAACGGGGTCACGCCGGCGGCGATGCTGGCGGCGGCCCCGCAGCTCGACCCGCCGGGCGTCTTGCGCAGGTTCCAGGGATTGCGGGTGATGCCGGTGAGGGGCGAGTCCCCCACGCCCTTGCAGCCGAACTCGCTGGTGGTCGTCTTGCCCACCACGATGGCGCCGGCGGCGCGGGCCCGCGCCACTGCCGGCGCATCGACGCTCGCGACATTGTCCTTCATGGCGCGCGAGCCGAAGGTCAGCCGCATGTCCCTGACCGCGATCAGGTCCTTCACCGAGATCGGGAGGCCGTGCAGCGGGCCGGTTGCCCGGCCGGCCACCACCTCCTGCTCGGCGCGGCGGGCGGCCGCCATGGCCGCGTCGGCATGCAGGTCGACGAAGGCGTTGAGCTTGCCCTCGGTGGCGTCGAGCCGGTCGAGCGTCGCCTGCATGACCTCCACCGGGGACACCTCCCGGGCGCGGACCATGTCGCGCAGCTCGACGGCCGATTTCCACAGGAGGCCGGACATCGCCCCGGCCCCGTCAGCCGAGGACGGCGAAGGCGCGGACCGGCGAGCCCGAGCCGTTGCCGATCTTGAGCGGTACGCCGCTGAAGAAGAACTCGCCCTTGCCCACAAGCTGCTCGAGGTTGCACAGCCATTCGTAGTGCGTGATACCGCGGTCGCGGCAGACCCGGTGGCTGGGGAACTCCGCCCAGTTGGGGCGGTCCGTGGAGGGGCCCTCGACGCCGTGCAGCTTCGAGCCGCGATCGGCGAGCCAATGGGTGGCGGCAGCCGTCAGCCCCCAGTTGCTGACGGTGGATTCCACCCGCGGATAGTGCCGCTCGGTGAGGCCGGAGCACATCAGCACGATGTGGCCGTCGATCTTCACGCCGGCCTTCCGCTCGGCCGCGTCCAGGTCGGCGGCGTCGACGTCGCCGAGATCCGGGATGTGGCGCAGGTCGAGGCAGACCGCCTTGCCCATGAACATCTCCAGCGGCATGCGGTCGATGGACAGACCGTCCGGCTTGATGTGGAAGAAGGCGTCCACATGGGTGCCCACATGGTCGAGCATGGCGAGGAATGTCGTCGCCGCCGACATGGGGTCGTCCCCGGTGCCGAGGCCGAGCTTGAGCGTCTCCTGGTGGCGCAGGTGCGGCACCACCACCGGGCTCTGGAACAGCTTGTGCGCCGGCATGTTGTCGTCGACCGTGATCGACAGGTCGATGAAGGTTCCGCTGATCTGGCTGCCCGACATGGTCGTCTCCTGCTGGCTGACTGCCTGTTGTTGTCTTTCGCTCGACCGGCGCGACGGCGGGTCGGAGCATGCGTCCCCGTTGCCGCCCGGCGCATGCCGGGCAGCCGCCTCTCTCGATGGAGCGAGGACAGGCGTCTGCCATGATCGTTTGGACGCGGCGGCCGAACCCGGCCGCTAGCACGCTCCGGATGTTTCCCGGAGCCGAGCGCGACAGAATTGTTTCTTTCAGAAGCGTATTACCCCTGCGGCCGCCAGATATATCTGGTCTGTGTCCGCTGTACTGGACGCTATGCTAGGTATGCGAAGTCAATACGACAAATAAAAAAGAGTTACGACTTGCCATAATTGAAAATTATGGCCGCCCCGACGATCCGTTACGGCTCCGACGGCGGCGGATCGCGTGGCGGGTAGAGACGGGCGCCGGGCCAGGCCGAGCTGCGGATCATCCGCTCCGTCAGCCGCCTGACGGTGTCGATCACGCACTCGGTCGCATAGGAGGCGTCGGAGCCCTTGAGCCAGGCCAGAACCGTGTCCAGCGTCGTGTCCGGATCGGAGATGGCTACCGAGCGGGTCTTCCATTCCGGCATCAGCGTCGTGCGGGGCAGAACGGTGTAGCCGACGCCGTTCTCCACCTGCTGCCTGATCTGCGTCAGGGAATCCACCTCCATGCGGACGTTGAGCGGACGCTCCTTCTGGGCGGAGAGCGAGTTGAGCTTGCGGCGGAGGCGATGAAGCGAGGTGGTGACCACCAGCGGAAAGGTCGACAGCTCGGCGAAGTCGACGGGCTGCGCGGGCATCGGCTGGTCTGCGGCGCCCACGAGGTAGAGGTCCTCGCGAAACAGCGGCAGGGTCGCGATCCGGTCGGTCTCCTCAAAATTGTAGAGCAGCGCCAGGTCGATCCGCGACGTCTCCAGCAGGTCGATCAGGTAGCCGGTCATGACCTCGACCATGTTGAGCGTGATCTTCGGGTAGCGGGTCTGCATCTCCTCCAGCAGGGGCGGCGGCAGGAAGGTCGAGACCGTGACCGGGATGCCGAAGCTGACGAGGCCGTGCGGCTCCATGTGCGGGTCGCGGATCGCGCGGTGGACGCTGTCGACCAGTTGCAGGATCTCGCGGGCATATTGCAGCACGCGCTTGCCGGTGGAGCTCAGCGTGATGCCGCGGCTGTGGCGGATGAACAGCCTCGTGTCGAGCTCGGCCTCGAGCTGCGCGATCTGGACGCTCAGCCCCGGCTGCGCCATCCGCAGCCGGCGCGCCGCGTCGGAGAAGGAGCCCTCCTCCGCAACCGCGACGAAATACACGAGCTGCTGAAGTTTCATGGCGCGAGCATATCATGCCGCCGGACCTTCCAGCGGCCTTTCGACGCCTTCCGCCGTACCCGGCCGGCTGCACGGGACGCACAAAAGAAAAACCTGCCGAGATCCGCGCGGTAGCGCCAATCGGGAATTTGCCCCTCAGCCCGCCGCCCCGCGGGCGGGCATTCCTTGCGGATGACGGCGCGTCATTGCTTGTCCGAGATCGTACTGTTTCTCCGGAGCACGGCCCAGGTGAAGGCCTGGTCGGTCCCCGAAGGCGTGCGATGGATCTCGCGCCATGAGTCGACAAGCCGCAGTTCAGCTCCCAACTCGCCGGCTATGCCCGCTGCATCATACCGTCGGACCGGAAGGCCACTGCACTTTTCCGGTCCGTCTGGCGCAAAGGTCGCGACGACCGCGATGCCGCCCGGAGCCAGCGCGGTCAGCAGCGCGCGCCGATACCCGGCGCGGGCCTTGGGATCGGTCAGGAAATGGAACACGGCGCGGTCATGCCAGAAGTCATATGTCCGGTCGGGTTGCCATTCGGTGATGTCGGCCACGACCCAGAAGATAGGCTGCCCGGATGCCTCTGTCCGGGCCCTCGCCACGGCCAGGGCCTCGGCGGAGATATCGAGGACCGTCAGATCGTTCCAGCTTCGGGCCGCAAGGGCATCGACCAGAAGAGAAGCGCCGCCGCCGATGTCGATCAGGGACGCCTCCGGCATGGCCCCAAGCCGGTCCAAAGCCGAGAGCGTCGGCGCCGGTGTGGACTGGTACCAGCTGACCGAGGTGTGAGGCTTGGTCCGGTAGACGGTGTTCCAGTGTTCTTGTCCCGTCATGACTGCGCTCCAGGCCGGTTGATATCCCCGACATTATCCATGACGATGGAAGCAGATGCCATTGGACCGCATCGGCCATGCGCTTCCGCCCGATCGATCTGATCGGGCGGAAGCGCATGCGCGAAGCCGGCATTGTGTTGAGTGCTGTCGGCGGCGCAAGGCCGGCGGGATGGCTGGGGCGGGAGGATTCGAACCTCCGAATGGCGGAATCAAAATCCGCTGCCTTACCACTTGGCGACGCCCCAAGACCGGTCGCCGGCGGGCCGGCCGGCGCGTGCCGGAGATAGCCCAGCGACGGGCCCGCGGCAACAGCCGCGACGGGCTTGCGGGGGCCGGCACCGGTCGCTATAAGCGGCGCCTCGACTGGTCGCGGAGTGTAGCGCAGCCTGGTAGCGCACCTCGTTCGGGACGAGGGGGTCGCAGGTTCAAATCCTGCCACTCCGACCAGTCGTAAATCAGGACATCCCTGTCGATGCGACGCGGCGCACAGAAACGCCGCGCACAGCTTCGCACACAGATTGCGGCGCTACCGCCGCCGTGTGCGAACTCAGCCGGCGGCCTCAGCCGCCAGACATCCCGGCGTGCCGCGCGAGGAAGCCGCGCACCGTCTCCACCATCTCCGCCGTCGGCACCGACACCTGCGCGGGCCTCGTCTCGGTCCATTCCGCGCGGTCGGTGATGCTCTGCGCCGCACGGGCGCCCTCGATCAGGTCCTTGACGGTGACCTCGCCCTTCTCGCGCTCGTCGCCGCCCTGGATGACCACGGCGGGCGCGCGGCGCCGGTCGGCGTACTTCATCTGCGCCTTCATGCCGGAGGAGCCCAGATAGACCTCGGCGCGGATGCCGCCCGCCCGCAGCTCCGCCGCCAGCGCCTGGTAGTCGGCCATGCGGTCGCGGTCCATGGCGAGCACCACCACGGGCCCGGCCGCGGGCGCGTCCGCTTCCCGGCCGAGCGCGGCCAGCGCCGCCTGAAGGCGCGACACGCCGATGGAGAAGCCCGTCGCCGGCGTCGGCTCGCCGCGGAAGCGCGCCACCAGTCCGTCATAGCGCCCGCCGCCGGCCACCGAGCCGAAGCGCACCGGCTGGCCGCCCTCGCCCGCGATCTCGAAGGTGAGCTCGGCCTCGTAGACCGGGCCGGTATAGTATTCGAGGCCGCGCACCACGGCGGGATCCACCGAGACCCTGTCGGCATAGCCCGCCGCCGCGACCAGGCCCGCGATCGCGGCGAGTTCGGCGACACCCTCCTCGCCGGCCGCCGTTCC
>JAEWEX010000356.1 GCA_023389135.1 Pseudomonadota bacterium
GCCATGCCCGCCGCTGGCGATCAGGCCCTCGCGGGTCTCGGTCACCGAGGTCGAGACCTGGATCCGCGATCCCTATTCGATCTACGCCCGCCACGTGCTGGGCCTGCGGGCGCTGGACCCGGTCGACGCCGCGCCCGGGGCCGCCGACCGCGGCTCGGTGTTCCACGATGCGGTGGCGGCCTTCGTCCAGACCGGCATCGATCCCTTCGCGGCCGACGCGGCGGAGCAGCTCAAGGCGCTCGCCGAGACGGCGTTCGCGCGCCTGCCGGAGCGCGCCGACACCGTCGCGCTGTGGCGCGCGCGCTTCGCCCGCGTCGCCGACTGGTTCGTGGCGTGGGAGCGCGGACGACGCGCGGACATCGCCGGGACCGTGGTGGAGACCCGCGGCGAGCTCGGCTGGGCGACCGTCGCCGGGCGCGGCTTCCGTCTGACCGGCCGCGTCGACCGCGTCGACCACCTTCGCGACGGCCGCTTCGCCATCATCGACTACAAGACCGGCCAGGTGCCGACCCGTCCCCAGGTCGCATCCGGCCTCGCGCCGCAGCTCACGCTGGAGGCGGCGATGCTGGCGGCGGGCGCCATCGAGCGGGTGCCGGCGGGCGCGGTCTCCTCGCTGGTCTATGTGCGCCTCGGCGGCGGCAATCCGGCGGGCAGCGACGACGACATCGCCCGGGCCGCGGGCCGCGCCGAGGGCATTGATCCCGGCCCCGCGGCCGCAGAGGCGCTGGCGGCGCTGAAGGCCTTCGTCGACCGCTTCGAGGACGAGGCGACGCCGTTCACGGCGCTGGACCACCCGACCTTCCGGCGCCGGCCCAACGGCGACTACGACCACCTCGCGCGGGTCCGCGAATGGGCGCTGGGCGACGATGGCGGGGAGGGCGGCCCGTGAGCCTGCGTCCCTCCGACCTGACGGTGGAGCGCCAGCGCCGCGCCTCCGATCCGCGCCGCTCGGCCTGGGTCGCGGCCAATGCCGGCTCCGGCAAGACCCATGTGCTGGCGCAGCGCGTGGTGCGGCTGCTGCTCGCCGGCGCCGATCCCGCGCGCATCCTGTGCCTGACCTTCACCAAGGCCGCCGCCGCCACCATGGCCAACCGCGTCTTCGGCTGGCTGGCGGACTGGGCCACCATGGACGACGCCGCGCTGGACGACGCCATCGCGGGGTTCGGCGAGCCGCGCCCAGACCCCGCGCGCCGCGCCGAAGCGCGCCGACTGTTCGCCCGCGCGCTGGAAACGCCCGGCGGGCTGAAGGTTCTCACCATCCACGGCTTCTGCGAGCGCGTGCTGCAGCAGTTCCCGTTCGAGGCCGGTGTCGCGCCGCGGTTCACCGTGCTGGACGACCGCGGCGCCGCCGAACTGGTGGAGGCGGCCCGCGCCCGCGTCGTCAACCGCGCCGCGTCCGCCCCCGCGACCACCGTAGGCCGCGCATTCGCCGCGGTGACCGCGGACTGCTCCGACGAGGCGTTCCGCGCGGGCCTTGCCGCCATGCTGTCGGGCCGCGACGGCATCCGCCGGGCGGTGACGGATGGCGGCTTCGCCGATCTGCCCTCGCTGCTCGCGCGCATGGCGAAAGCCCTGGGCGTCGCGCCGGGGGAGACCGCTGACGCGGCCGGCGCCGCCCTGCTGGACGAGGGGCTGGACCCCGGGCGCATCGCCACCGCGTTGGAGCAGGGCTCGGAGGCGGAACGGGACAGGGCCGGCTCACTGCGCGCCGCCATGGCGTCCGGAGACCGTGCGGCGCTGGAGGCATGCTACCTGCGGCTCTTCATCAAGGCCGACGGCGACCCGCTGGTGCGCCTCCTCAACCAGGCCACGGCCGCCGCCTCCCCCGACCTCGCCGCCGCCATGCAGGACGAGCAGCGCCGCATCCTCGCGGTGCTGGACCATCGCAGGGCGGTCGCGGCCTTCGGGCGGACCTCGGGGCTGCTCGTCCTGGCCGACGCGATCCTCGGCGAGTACGCCGCCGCCAAGGCCGCGCGCGGCGCGCTGGACTTCGACGATCTGATCGCGCGCACCCGCACGCTGATGCAGCGGCCCGGTTCCGCCTGGGTGCTCTACAAGCTCGACGGCGGGCTCGACCACATCCTGGTGGACGAGGCGCAGGACACCAACGAGGAGCAGTGGCTGATCGTGGAGGCGATCGCGGCGGAGTTCACGGCCGGGTTCGGCGCGCGGGGCGGCGTCGGGCGGACCGTGTTCGCCGTAGGCGACGAGAAGCAGTCGATCTACGGCTTCCAGGGAGCCGCGCCGGAGAAGTTCGACCACTGGCGGCGCGAATATGCCCGCCGCCACGCCGATGCGGAGCTGCTGTTCGAGGATGTCCGGCTGACGGAATCGTTCCGCTCGGCTCCCGGTGTGCTCGCCGCGGTGGATGCGGTCTTCCGCCGCGAGATCGCCCATCGCGGGCTGGAGGCCCACGGCGCCGGCACCACCCACCAGTCGGCCCGCGCCGACGGCTTTCCGGGCCGCGTCGAGGTGTGGCCGCTGGTGCGCGCCGAGGACAGCGGCGCAAGCGCGGTCCCGTGGGATGCGCCGTTCGACGCGGCGGTGGCGACCAGTCCTCCGGCCGTGCTGGCCGCCCGCATCGCCCGCAAGATCCGCGGCTGGATCGCCGATCCCGCACATCCGGCTGACCCCGGCGAGATCCTCGTGCTCGTCCGGAAGCGCGGAGGGCTGTTCGAGGCGGTGCTGCGGGCCTTGAAGCGCGAGGGCGTGCCGGTGGCGGGCGCCGACCGGCTGAAGCTCAACCGCCACATCGCCGTGCTCGACCTGCTGGCGCTGGGCGACGTCGCGGCGCTGCCGGCCGACGACCTGCAACTGGCCTCGGTGCTGAAAAGCCCCCTGTTCGGCCTGGACGACGACGACCTGATCCGGATCGCGCCGGGCCGGCGCGGCCGGCTGGTGGACGCGCTGGGCGCGTCGGCGGAGCCCGCCCACCTGGCCTGCGCCCGCAGGC
>JAEWEX010000407.1 GCA_023389135.1 Pseudomonadota bacterium
CCCTGCGGCCGCAGGCGCCGTCCGGCGCGCGCTGGATCCACGAGATCAAATTCGATGGATACCGTCTGCAGGCCCATATCGGCGACGGCCGGGTGCGCCTCATGACCCGCAGCGGCCTCGACTGGACCGACCGCTTCGGCACCGACGTGCCGGCGGCGCTGAAGTCGCTCGCGACCGCCGACGCAATCATCGACGGCGAACTGGTGGTCGAGCGCGGCTCCGGCGCGTCGGACTTCTCCGCGCTTCAGGCCGACCTCAGCGAGGGCCGCTTCGATCGCTTCGTGTTCTATGCCTTCGACCTGCTCCATCTGGACGGAAGCGACCTGCGCGGCGCGGCGCTGATCGACCGCAAGGCGGCGCTGGCGGCGCTGCTGGCGGGTGCGAAGCCCGCGCTGCGGCTGAGCGAGCATTTCGAGGAGGACGGCGACCTCATCCTGCGCCATGCCTGCCGGCTGAGCCTGGAGGGCGTCGTCTCCAAGCTGCGCGAGGGCAGGTACCGCTCCGGCCGCAGCCGTGACTGGATCAAGTCCAAATGCGCCCTGCGCCAGGAGTTCGTGGTGGCGGGCTACGTGCCTTCGACCACCTCGAAGAAGGCCGTCGGCTCGCTGGTGCTCGGCGTCTACGAGGGTTCGGACCTCGTCCATGTCGGGCGCGTCGGCACCGGCTTCTCGCGCAAGGTCGCGGAGGACTTGTTCTCGCGTCTCGACGCCCTTCGCCGCGAGGACAGCCCGTTCGCCGCACCGCTCGCGGCCGAGGCGCGGCGGCAGGTGCGCTTCGTGGAGCCGGAGCTGGTGGCGGAGGTCGAGTTCCGCGCCTGGACCGCCGACGACATGTTGCGGCACGCCGCCTTCCGCGGCCTGCGCGAGGACAAGCCGGCCGGTGAGATCGTGCGGGAGGAGGCGCGCGCCCCGAAAACCGGGCAGCCGCACGCGGCGCCCCGCAGCAAGGTCCGGCTCACCCACCCGGACCGCATCTACTGGAAGGACGCCGGCATCTCCAAGGAGGGCCTTGCGGACCACTACGCACAGGTCTGGCGGCTGATGGCGCCGTTCGTGGTGTCTCGGCCGCTCGCCCTGCTGCGCTGCCCCTCGGGCATCGACGGCCAGTGCTTCTTCCAGAAGCACGCCTGGAAGGGACAGTCCGGGGAGATCCTGACGGTCCGCGACCCCCTGGACGAGGAGGGCGATTCCATCGTGGCCATCGACGGGCTCGACGGCCTGACCGGCCTGGTCCAGGGCGCGGCGCTGGAGCTGCACACCTGGCAGGCGACGCTGGACGATCTCGAACGCCCGGACCAGATCGTGATGGATCTCGATCCGGGCGACGGCGTCGACTGGGCCGCGGTGCAGGACGGGGCGCGCGAGGTGCGCCGTCGCCTGCTCGATGCGGGCCTGGAGAGCTTCGTGAAGACCTCCGGCGGAAAGGGGCTGCACGTGGTGGCCCCGCTCAAGCCCGCCGCCGGCTGGGCCGAGGTCAAGGCCTTCGCCAGATCCGTCGCCGACGCCATGGCAAGCGACGCGCCGGAGCGTTTCGTCGCGACCGCCGCCAAGGCGCGGCGCGGCGGCAAGATCTATGTGGACTATCTGCGCAACGGTCGCGGCGCGACCGCCATCGCACCCTATTCCACCCGCGCGCGACCCGGAGCGGCCGTTTCCATGCCGCTGGACTGGGACGAGCTGACGCCGGCCATCGGCCCCGCCCACTTCACGGTCCGCAACACGCCTGCGCGGGTGGCGGGTCTCGACGCCGATCCCTGGGAGGAATTCCGAAAGGCCGCAGCGAAGCTGCCGGCGGCGAAGACGACGCCGGGACGCAAGCGGCGCAGGTGAGCCCCCGCATCGGGGTGCGGTCACCGGCGCTTCTTGGCCGTCTCCGCCGAAACGCTCTTCCTGAGCGCGTCCATGATCGAGACGACCTTGCCGCCGTCCGGCTCCGGCGGCGCCTCCGGCTCGGGCCCCGCGGTCTTCGCCGGCCGTTTTTTCTTCTTTGCGGCGATGATCTCCTTCAGCCGGTCCTGGACCGGATCCTTCAGCATGTCCGGATCCCAGCCGCGCGAGCGCTCTCCGATCAGCTGCTTCACGAGCTTCAGCGGCCGGGCGTCGGGGCGCGCGGTGTCGATACCGTCGAAATACGCCTGCGCGTCGCGGACCTCGTCGCCGTAGCGCAGCGTCCACACCACGATGCCCTTGCCGGACGGCGCCAGCATCACCGCGCGCTCGCGGCGATAGAGCACCAGCCTGGCGACGCCAACCGTTCCCGTCGACGCCATGGCGTCGCGGATGACGGAGAACGCCTCCTCGCCCACCTTGTCGTCGGGCGTGAGGTAATGCGGCGCGTCGAGATAGATCCAGCCGATCTCGTCGCGGGGCACGAAGGTCTCGATGTCGATGGTGCGGGCGCTTTCCAGTGCGACGGCGTCCAGCTCGTCGTCCTCCAGCAGCACGTACTCGTCCTCGGCGACCGCGTAGCCCCTGACCTCGTCTGTGTCGCGCACGGCCTTGCCGGTTACGGCGTCCACATAGCGGCTGCGGACCCGGTTTCCGGTGGCGCGGTTGACGGTATGGAACTTCAGGCGCTCGCGGTCGGATGTCGCCGGCATCATGGCGACCGGGCAGGTCACCAGCGACAGCTTGAGATAGCCTTTCCAGAACGGGCGCGGCGCCATCGTGACTTTACCCCCGCAAGCGAACGCACGCCGGCCGCCCGGGGTTCCGTCCGCCCCCGGACAGGAACTTTCGCCCCCGGGGCGGCATTTAGAACCCGGTACTGTTCAGCCGCGTTG
>JAEWEX010000499.1 GCA_023389135.1 Pseudomonadota bacterium
GGGCAGGGCGGTCGCCCTGCCCCGCGGCTGGTGGACGCTGCGCCGCCCGCTCCGCCTTCTCGGCGCGCTTCACCTCGTCCCAGATGGCCCTGATGGATGCCGGGTCGCGGCCGGCCGCATCGCCGAACACGTGCGGGTGGCGGCGGATGAGCTTCGCGGTGATGGCCTCCACCACGTCGTCGAACGCGAACGCGCCGGCTTCCTCGGCGATCCGGGCATGGAACACCACCTGCAGCAGGAGGTCGCCGAGTTCGTCGCGCAGGTCGTCCATGTCGCGGCGCGCGATGGCGTCTGCGACCTCGGCGGCTTCCTCCAGCGTGTAAGGCGCGATGGTCTCGAAGGTCTGCGCCACGTCCCAGGCGCAGCCGCGCTCGGGATCGCGCAGCCGCGCCATGATCGCGATCAGCCCGGCGATGTCGCGCGAGGGGGTCATGCCGCGACTGCGGCGGCCGTCGAGCAGGCGGGGAGAGACAGGGCCGACCGCTCCCGCGCCCGATCTGAAAGTCGCATAAGATGTATTATGGAACTAAAGGCATATTGCCTGGATATTCCGGGCATCACTGGCCCTCCGCCGTCAGGTAGAGCCCGTCATGGGCCGGCGCCACATGGGGCGGCAGCGACGCGGCCAGCGCTGCGTAGTCCAGGTCGGTGTGCAGGTTGGTCAGGACGGCGCGGCGCGGCTTCATGCGCTCGATCCAAGCCAGCGCCTCGTCCAGGCTGAAATGCGTCGGATGCGGCATCGGCCTCAGCGCGTCGACGATCCACAGATCGAGCCCCTCCAGGTGCTGCAGCGCATCCGCCGGGATCGCGCTGACATCCGGCGTGTAGGCCACGTTGCCGAAACGGAAGCCGAGCGCCGTCGATCGGCCGTGCTCCAGGTCGAACGGCATGGCTTCCACCGGCCCGCCATTGCTGTCCACCGCGACCATGCGGCCGGACACGATGCGGTGCTCCCTGAGGATCGGCGGGTAGTCGCTGCCGGGCGGCGTGGCGAAGGCGTAGCCGAACCGGCTGTGCAGCACGGCGGATGTGCGCGCGTCGGCATGGACGTCGATCCGGCGGCGCATGGTGATCACCAGCGGTCGCAGGTCGTCGATGCCGTGGGTGTGGTCGGCATGGTCGTGGGTGAACAGCACGGCGTCGAGGCGGTCGACGCCGGCGTCCAGCAGCTGCTCGCGCAGATCCGGCGAGGTGTCCACCAGCACCCGCGTCGTGCCGGCCTTGCCGGTCCGCTCCACGAGGATCGAGCAGCGCCGGCGCCGGTTGCGGGGATTTCCGGGATCGCACGCGCCCCAGCCCTGTCCCACCCGCGGCACGCCGCCGGAGGAGCCGCAGCCGAGGATGGTGATGGACAGCGTCATGCCGCGGCCGCCTCCGCCAGGGCGCCGCGCGGCACCTTGGAGAACAGCCGGAAGAAGTTCTCGGTGGTGCGCTCCGCGGCCTGCGCCTCGCTCCAGCCGCGCAGCTCCGCCAGCACGCGGGCGGTGTGCACCACCAGCGCCGGCTCGTTGGGACGGCCGCGATGCGGCATCGGCGCGAGGAACGGCGCGTCGGTCTCCACCAGCAGCCGGTCGGCCGGCGCCTCGGCGGCGATGGCGCGCAGTTCGGCGCTGTTGCGGAAGGTCAGGATGCCGGAGAACGACACGTAGCAGCCCAGCGCGACGCCGCGGCGCGCCAGTTCCGCGCCGGACGAGAAGCAATGCAGCACGGCGGGGAAGGCGCCCTTCCCCGCCTCGTCCTCGAGGATCGCGATCATGTCGCCGTCGGCGGCGCGGGCGTGGATCACCAGCGGCAGCCCGGTCTCGCGCGCGGCGGCGATGTGGGTGCGCAGGCCCGCCGCCTGCGCCGCGCGCGGGGAATTGTCGTAGTGGTAGTCGAGCCCGGCCTCGCCGATGGCGACGATCCTGGGATGTTCCGCCAGCGCGACCAGATCCGACGCGGTGACGTCCGGTTCCTCGTGCGCGTTGTGCGGATGGGTGCCGACGGAGCCGAACACGGTGTCATGGGCCTCCACCAGCGCCCTGATCCGATCAAAGCGCCGCACCCGGGTCGAGATCGTCACCATCAGCCCCACGCCGGCCGAGCGGGCGCGCGCGATCACGCCGGGGACGTCCTCGGCGAGACCCTCGTAGTCGAGGTGGCAATGGCTGTCGACGAGCGCCGTCACGAGGCCGCGCCCTCTTCCGGCTCCACCCAGCGCGGGAAGATCGGCGCGGGCGGCGGCAGCGGCGTGCCGGCGGCCAGGCGCCCGGCCTCGCCGAGCGCTGCGAAGTCGCGACGGTCCGCCGGCACGGCGAGAAGGTCGAGCAGCTTCGCCGAAGCGGTTGGCGTCACCGGCGCGGTCAGGATGGCGACCTGCCGCAGCACTTCCGCGGTGACATGGAGCACGGTCGCCATGCGCTCGGGGTCCGTCTTGCGCAGCGTCCAGGGCTCTTCGCCTGCGAAATAGCGGTTGGCGTCCGCGACCACCCGCCAGATGGCGGCCAGCATCAGGTGCAGGCCGAAATCGTCCATGGCCTTGCGGACCTCCGGCAGAAGCGCGTCGGCCGACGAGAGGATCGCGCGATCAGCCTCCGAGAGCGCGCCGCATGCGGGCACCCTGCCCTCGCAGTTCTTGGCGATCATGCTTAGCGAGCGCTGCGCAAGGTTGCCGAGATCGTTGGCGAGGTCGGCATTGATGCGCTGGACGATGGCCTCGTGGCTGTAGCTGCCGTCCTGTCCGAACGGCACCTCGCGCAGGAAGAAATAGCGCACCTGGTCGACGCCATAGGCGTCCGCGAGGTTGAACGGGTCGATCACGTTGCCCACCGACTTGGACATCTTCTCCCCCTTGTTGAAGAGGAAGCCGTGGCCGAACACCCGTTTCGGCAGCGCAATGCCGGCCGACATCAGGAACGCGGGCCAGTACAC
>JAEWEX010000049.1 GCA_023389135.1 Pseudomonadota bacterium
CCTCTCGATAGGCGTCCACCACCTTGCGCAGGGTCTCCATGTCGGTGGCGACACCGATCAGGTCGACGCCCTCGAAGAATGGATCGTCGCGCGAGGCCATGCCGATCTGCACCGACATCACGTCGAACGAGCCGCCGCGCAGCATCCGGAAGGCATCCGGCGCCTTCACGCCGACCACGTCCATGGGATTGTAGTTCATGGCGATGCCCACGCCCGACGCCTCGCCGAGCTTCTCGAAGAAGGCGCGCTCGATGTCCACGTGCTTGGCGTTCTGGGAGAAGTTGCCGGCGACACGCAGCGGGGTCTGCGCCGCAGCGGCCGTGGCAGCGAGGGCAAGCGCCCCGGCGATGACGGAGATCGATGCCAGTCTGCTCATCGGAAGAAATCCCTCTGTGAATTTTTTGAATGCAAAATCTTGACCCGAGTGTGACAGAACCCTCCGGCATCGCAAAGCCGAACTTTTGCGCATGCCCAAGCACTGAACTGTCTCGGCTTTTCAGCCCCGGATCGTCGGATTGCATCAACTTCGGGCAGGGCCCTCAAATTCTAGGCATGACCCGACGACCAGCGTCCACTTCCGCGCTTGCGCTGGCTTCGACCCCCGCCGCATACTGGCCGGCGGCCGGCTCGGCAAACGGCTGTAAGCCCTGAACCGGCGCCTGAAGCTCCGAACATTTTGCATTCAAAACAGAGAACCTCATGAAGCCGACTGCGATCGCCATGCTGACGCCCTCCTCGAACACGGTGCTGGAGCCCTACACCAGCGCCATGGCGGCGCCGCTGCTGCCGCGGGCCAGCGTTCATTTCGGCCGCTTCCGGGTGAGGACCATCGCGCTGGATGCCGCATCCAACGACCAGTTCACGCTGGAGCCCATCCTGCAGGCGGCCGACCTGCTGGCGGACGCCAAGCCGGACGTCATCGCGTGGAACGGCACCTCGGCGAGCTGGCTCGGCTTCGACACCGACCGGCGGCTGTGCGAGGCGATCACGGCCCATACGGGGATTGCGGCCACCAGCTCGATCCTGAGCCTCAACAAGCTGCTCGCCGAGACCGGCGCACGGCGCCTGGGACTGGTCACGCCCTACACCGCCGACGTGCAGGCGCGGATCGTCGCCAACTACGCCGCCGCCGGCATCGAGACGGTGGCGGAGCGGCATGTGGGGCTCGCCGACAACTTCTCGTTCGCCGGCGTGACCGAGGGGGAGATCGAGCGCATGTGCACGGAGGTCGCGTCGGCCGGGCCCGACGCCATCGCCATCGTGTGCACCAACATGCGCGGCCCCATGATCGCCGCCGGACTGGAGGCGCGGCTCGGCATCCCCGTCTACGATTCCATTGCCTTCACGCTGTGGGGCTGCCTGCGCGCGACCGGGCTCGACATGGCGCCGCTGTCGGGTTTCGGTTCGATGTTCTCCGGCAGACTGGCCGCGGCGCCGGTCGGGGCGTGACGGTCAGCGGGGCGTGAGGAAGGCGGCGGTGGCGGACATCCTGGACCTGGAGCGCGAAATGCCCGGCGCGGGGAGGACCGGACCCGAGCCCGCGACGCTTCACGACGCGGTGGTGGCGCAGCTGCGTGCGGTCCTGGTCAATGGCGAGCTGGCCAGCGGCAGCCGCATCCCCGAGGCGGAACTGTGCCGGCGCTTCTCGATCTCGCGCACCCCGCTGCGCGAGGCGCTGAAGGTCATGGCGGCGGAGGGCTTCGTGACGCTCCGGCCCAATCGCGGCGCCATCGTCGCACCCATCGACCCGGAGGCCATCGGGCCGATCTTCGAGGTCAAGGGCGCGCTGGAACGGCTGATCGGGCTGACGGCGCCCGGGCGCGCCGATGCCGGCGACCTCGCCGCCATCGAGGCGCTGCACGCTTCGCTGGGGGCAGCGCTCGCACGCGACGACCACCCGGCCTACACGCGCATCAACCACGCCTTTCACCAGAGATTGGCGCAGACCACGCGCAATCCGGTCCTGGCGCAGAACTACGCGGCGCTGCAGCAGCAGATCTGGCGCTACCGCTTCGCGGTCAATGAGGTGCCGCACCGGCTGGAAGGATCGTATGCCGAGCACGAGCGCATCATGGTCGCGCTCAGGGCCGGCGCGCGGCTCGACCTGGCCGAGCGTCTGGAAGAGCACAGCCGCGTCACCGGCGAGATCATGGCCGCAGCTGTGCGGGCAGCGGCCGTCCCGGCGGGCGGGATGATATCGGCGACAGGGCGGTAGGGGTCCGGGCCCACGGTTCCCGTCGACAGCAACGCCCGCCGGGCCTAGGATCGCAGCGGATGTCGGCCGCCCTGCAATCGCGTCGATCGATCCGGCGCGACGGCCGTCACCGCATGAGAGGAATCGCCTGATCCCCTCCTCCGCTCACGGACACCGTCCATGACCCTCACAACCTTCACGATCCTGCATACCGTCATCAGCGTCATCGCCATCGTCGCCGGCATCGTCGTGGTCGCCGACCTGATGCGCAATCTGGAGACGGCGTTCTGGCGGCAGATGTTCCTGTGGACCGCCATCGCGACCAGCGCCACCGGGTTCGGTTTTCCGTTCA
>JAEWEX010000389.1 GCA_023389135.1 Pseudomonadota bacterium
GGACAGCACCGTGCCGATCTTGCCCCACTCCCAGGCGCTCTCGGCCACGGTGTCGTGGTCGAGGAAGCCGGTCGGCTTCTTGTTGCCGTCGCCGGCGATGAAGGCGGCGGTCTCCTGGGCGGCGAAGGCCTGCTCGACCTCCGAGGCGATCCACTGGTCGAGGTCGACCACGCTGTCGTCCAGCAGCGCCTGGGTCGCGGCCGGCATGGCGTAGAGTTCCATGGCCGGGAATTCGAGCTCGTCCAGCGCGGGCGTGTCGGTCTGCGGCCGCGCGTCGGTCTCGCCGACCCAGCCGGTGGAGAAGCCCGCGGTGGCGAACGGCTTCTTGTAGACCGCGGCGGAGACCTGCCGCACCGAGGCGATGGCGCGGATCGGCGAGACCTCGGTCAGCCGCCGGCCGATCTCGCGCTCGGTCTCGTCGGGAACGAGATAGCCGCCGTCGCCGCCGGTGGCGCCGGACAGCGCCTTGAGGTCCAGCCGGGCCAGGGCGGAGGCGTCGCCGCGGCGGATGTAGCTGTCGAAGGCGGCCTTGCGCTCGCGGGCGCCGGCCGCGTCGCGGCCGGCGTCGATGCCGAGCCCGGGCCGGCGCGCCTTCAGCGCGAGCTGGTCCAGGACCGATTTCTGCCGGTCCAGCGCCGCATCGATGCGGGCGAGCTTCTCCTCGGTGACCGGGTCGGCGGTGATGCGGGCCTCGATCTCGGCCAGTCGCTCGTCATTGGTGTCGCGATAGGCCTCGAAGGCGCGCATGAAGGCGTCGTAGGCGTCGACCACCTCGACGGAGGTCGGCGCGATGTCCGCGGCCTTCACTTCGGGCGCGCGGGGAGCGGCATGGGGCATGGAATGTCCTTTCGGGGTCGGGTTGCCCCCTCCCCGCGGGAGAGGGTGGGCGCGAGGCGGCCGGGTCAGGGCGCCCGGCGGATCGGGATCAGGCCGGGGCGCCGGAGCGCCCCTCGCCCGGAGTGCAGCGCGACCCGACCCCTGCCCGCAGGGCCGGGGCGGGCCGCCAGCCCTTCACCAGCGCCGCCCGGGCGCCGGGCAGCATGGGGAAGGTGACGACCGAGATCTCCCACAGGTCGACGCGGTCGAGGCGGCGGATGCCGGTCAGCGGGTCGCGCCGGGCGCGCTCGGCCTTGAAGCCGATGGACAGCCCGTCGACGCCGCCGTCGCGCAGCAGCGCCCAGACCTCACGGGCGCGGGCGACGGCGAGGTTGAGCCGGCCGCGGACATGCAGCCCGCGACGGTCCTCCACCACCTCCTCCCAGGCGCCGATGGGTTCGGCCGGGTCGTGCTGGAACAGCATGCGGATGCCCCGCGCGCCCCTCCGCCGCAGCGATCCCGCGAACGCGCCGGGCATCACCACGTCGCCGCCCAGGTCGGCGCGGCCGAACAGGCTGGCATAGCCGGCGATGACGCCGGCGCCGGCGCGAACCGGCGGGCGCGCGAGCGCCTTGGTCTCCCGGACCGGGGTCCAGAGTTTCTGGGTCATGGGCGGAGGTTCCGATGATGCGAGCGAGGGGGCGCATGTTGCCAGCGCGCGGGTCCAGCACGTAAGTTCCAACAGTTTCGATGGAAACTCCACGAAAGTGTTGGAGCCGACGTCATGATCGAACTGAACCCCGACCAGCGCAGGGAACTGGTGAACACGCGGCAGCGCCATGCGGCGCGGCGCGACGCCGGACTGCGACACGGACAGTTCAGGGGCTCGATGGTGTGGTCTGCGACCAAGGGCATCGACTATCTGTTGCGCAGCGAATACCAGCGGCCCGGCGCGCCGCGGCGCCAGCGCTCTCTCGGACCGCGCAGCGCGCATACCGAGGAACTCAAGCGCGCCTTCGACGAGGGGCGTGCAGCCGCCGCCGCGCGCGTCAAGGAACTGGACCAGGTCATGGTCCGCCAGGCTGCGATCAACCGCGCGCTCGCTCTCGGCCGCGTGCCCCCGGTCGGCGCCCGGATCGTCCGCGTCCTGGACGATGCGGGGCTCCTCGGCCGCGGGATCAGGATCGTGGGCACCAATGCGCTGTTCGCCTACGAGGCCGCCGCCGGGGTCATGCTGGATTCCGCCATCACGACAACCGAGGACATCGACCTCCTGCTCGACGCCCGTGCGGGCCTGCGCCTGTCGGTCTCGGGCGACGTGGCGCCTGCGTCGCTGATGGCGCTGCTGCGTCGCGCCGACCGCTCCTTCGAGCGCTCGGCCCGCGCCTTTCGCGCGGTGAACGGTCAGGGCTATACCGTCGACCTCATCGCGCCGATGCGCGAGCCGCCGTGGCAGGCCGGCCACCGCAGCCTGGGCGCAGGTTCGGACGACCTCGAAGCGATGGAGATCGAGGGCCTGTCATGGCTCGAGAACAGCCCCGAATTCGAGACGGTGGCGATCGACCAGAACGGCGCACCGGTGCGCATGGTCACCGCCGACCCGCGGGCCTTCGCCATCCACAAGCACTGGCTGTCCCTGCGCGCGGACCGCGATCCGGTCCGCCGCGAGCGGGACCGCGCCCAGGCGGCGGCGGTCGCCAGGCTGGTTGGGACCCACCTGCAGCACCTGGCCTTCGACCCGGCGGAACTGCTGATGATCCCGCGCGACCACGTGCAGGCGGCCGAGCGGCTGTTCGATCAAGGCGCATAACCGCTTACCGCCGCCGGCGGCCCCTGCGCGCCAGCGCGCGGGCGAGGAGGCGCACGAAGGTGCGGATCACCCGCTCGGGGTCCGGGCCTGACGGCGGCGGCGAGATCAGGCGGGCGATCATGTCAGTCCTCCCCGATCATGGCGTTGACGCGCGACAGCTCGCGCACGAAGGCGTCGAAGCGGCGGTTGGCGGCGGCCAGCTCGCGCATGGTCCAGTAGAGCAGGCCCGAGGCCGCCGCCGCCCACAGGAACAGCGCCAGGTGGGCCAGGTCGCCGCGGGTGGCGAAGATGTCGATCAGGTCGTGCATCGCGTCCCTCCCGGGCAGGCGGTCAGGCGAGCCGCGGGTCTCCCGCGAAATCGGACAGGCTGAACTCCAGCGACAGGCTGCGGGCGAGGTCGCGCTGGGCGCGCACCCCGTCGCGGCGCACCAGCAGGTGCCAGGTCTCGAAGGCCGACGGCGCCCGGCGCGCGAACGCCTCCGGCGTCAGCAGCGCGACGTTGCCGCCGCCGCGCGGATCGCGCACCGAGGCGTACAGGATCGCGCCGATCCCGCCGGCGCGGGCGGCATCCGCCAGCGACTGGCAGGCGGCATAGTCCACTCTCCCGCGCCACGACGCCGCATCGGCGTCGAGCGGCGGCGCATCGAGATCGATGGCGGTCGCAGCAACCGCCGCGCGGAACGCCGTGTGCTCGATGGGCCGCGACGGCGGCAGCATCTGCGGCGATTCCGCCAGGAACAGCAGCCGGTAGAACGCCGTCTCAGCCAGCGCGGTCTCCACCGCCCGTGAGGCATAGAACACGCCTTCCGTCGGCCCGGCGCGGCGGAAGCGCGAGCCGGCCGGATAGGGCGCATAGCGGAACGGCGCGGCCAGCAGCCAGTGCAGCCCGGCGCAGGCCGGGGGCAGGCGCGGCTTCACCTCCTCCACCAGCGCCTCCAGGATCGCCTGCTCCTCCAGCGTGTCGACCAGCGCCATGGTGGAGACGCGGTGCTGCGCCTCCACCACGCGCCAGACGTCGCCCGCGAACGGCCGCGCCTCAGACGACAGCGCGGCGGGCGTCCACATAGCCCACCACCGCCATCAGGCCGGCAACGGTCTGGATCAGGTCGATCGGCCGGTCGCCGTGCAGCGCCGTGTTGGGCCCCCGCAGCCAGGAGCGGGCCGCCGCGTCGTCACCGCCGGTGATGGCGTCGAGGCCGCGGAACATCCGCGCCACCAGCTGCGCCAGCTCGAACGGCTTGGTGCCGCGCGCCAGCACGTAGCCGCCGCCATGCAGCCGCGAGACCGTCGGCTGCGACACGCCGATGGCGCGCGCCAGAACCGCATTGGTCAGGCCGAGCCGGGCGGCGATCCGGGCGGTGGCCTTGGTGAGAACCTGCTCCTCCGGACTGGCGGCGGCGCGCCGCAGAGCAACGGACATTTTTGTCTCCAGAATTTTTCTGGCCAATTTCATTCTTGAGAATAGGCCCGATGCTCCG
>JAEWEX010000128.1 GCA_023389135.1 Pseudomonadota bacterium
CCTCGGCGCGTTCCGCGCCCACGACGCCTTCGCCGTCAACATCCTGTCGCGCGACCAGGCCGATCTTTGCATGCGCTTCGCGCGGCCCTCCGACGACAAGTTCGCGGGCGTGTCGTGGCGGCCCGGCCTGAAGGGCGTGCCGGTGCTCAACGACGCCCACGCCCATCTGGAATGCCGGACCTGGCGGCACTACGAGGGCGGCGACCACGAGATCATCATCGGCGAGGTGATGGCGCTGGCCGCCACCGACACCGCGCCGCTGGTCTACCATCGCGGCCGGCTGGCGCACGTCGCCCATCCGGGCTGAGGGCGGCCGGACGTCTTGAACCGAAGCAGCCGCCGGCCCGCCCGGCGGCTGTTTCGTGCGTGTCGAACAGGACCGAGTGGAGGAAGCAATGCTCAATGTCGCGATCGCCGGATTCGGATGGTGGGGCAAGCACATGTCGACCCGCCTGAGGGGCAATGGCCGCATGCGGGTCGCGACCGTGATCGAGCCCATGGCCGAGCGGCACGACGACATCCGCGCGCTGGGCATCGCGCCGGCCACCGACTTCGCCGCCGTGCTGGCCGACCCGGCCATCGACGCGGTGATCCTGACGACGCCGAACCCGCTCCACGAGGAGCAGGTCGTGGCGGTGGCCGGCGCCGGCAAGCACGTGTTCTGCGAGAAGCCGCTGGGACTGAACGCGGCCAGCGCCCGGCGTTCGGTGGAGGCCTGCGTCAAGGCCGGCGTCCAGCTCGGCATCGGCCATGAGCGCCGCTTCGAGCCGGCCATGCAGGCGCTGCTGAAGATGGTGGCGGCCGGCGATCTCGGCACCGTCATGCATGCGGAAAGCGCCTTCAGCCACGACAAGCTGATCAACGTGCCCGCCGGCGACTGGCGCACCTCCAAGGCGGTGGCGCCCGCGGCCGGCATGACCGCCATGGGCATCCACCTGACCGACCTCTACATCGCCATGTTCGGGCGGGTGAAGACGGTGCAGGCCATGACGGCCGACCGCGCGCTGGGCTGGGAGACCGGCGACGTGGTGACGGTCCAGCTCGGCTTCGAGGCCGGCATGACCGCGACCCTGTCGGCGGTGCTGTACACGCCGCATTTCATCCGCATGCAGGTGTTCGGCACGAAGCAGTGGGTCGAGGTGCGCAACGACACGCATCCCGACACGCCGGGCGGCGTCGCCGAACTGGTCATCGCCCGCACCGGCCAGCCGCACGAGGTCCAGCGCCACGACTGGACGGATTCCGTGGTCGCCAACCTGGAGGCCTTCGCCGACGCCATCGAGGGCAAGGCGGACTATCCCTATACCCACGAGCAGATGGTCCACAACATCGAGGTTCTGGAGGCCATCGCCGCCTCGGCGGAGAACCGCGAGACGGTTCATCTGGGGTGAGCGAGGCGGCGGGCGGCGCAGGCCGTCGGGGCCGACCCCTCACCCCGACCCTCTCTCACAAGGGGAGAGGGGGCGATGTCGCCCGGGCCTTGCTTCTGTGGCTGAGATAGCGCGGAACTCCCTCTCTCCCTGTGGGAGAGGATGGGGGTGAGGGGTCCGCGCCGCGCCCTCGATCGCGCCTACCCGCCGAGGTAACCGCGCACCAGCGCCGGGTCGAGCCTGGCGGTTTCCGCGTCCACGATGGGCGCGCAGGCGGCGCGGAAGCCCGCGAGGTCGATGTCGCCGGGCGCGAGGATGGCGATCCCCTCCCCGGTCAGCGCGGCGATGGCGGTGGCGTCCTGCTCCTCCGCCGAGCGGCGCTGGGATGCGGTGGCGTCCGCCGCCGCCGCCAGCACGGCGTCGCGCGCGGCGGCGTCCAGCGCATCGAACCAGGCGCGGTTGCACACAAGCAGGGCGAGGCCGAACAGGTGGCCGGTGAGGCTCACATGGCGATGATGCTGCTGCAGGTCGAAGGCCATGACATTGGCGAGCGGGTTCTCCTGCGCGTGGACGCGGCCCTCCGCGACCGCCGCCTTCAGCTCGCGCACGTCGGTGACGACCGGCGTGAAGCCCATGGCCGCCATGGTCTCCTGGTAGATGCGGTTGTCGAGGGTGCGCACCACCAGCCCCTCGCAGTCGGCCCGGGTCCGGATCGGGCGCACCGAGTTGGACACGTGTCGGAAGCCGTTGTCCCAGAAACCCAGCAGCTTCAGCCCGGTGCCGGCCTCCAGGTCGCGGCTCAGCATCTCGCCCACAGCGCCGTCCAGCGCGGCATAGGCGGCGTGGCGGTCGGCCACCGCGAACGGCAGGTCGGCGACGCCGAGCGCCGCGATGCGGGCGGTGAGGTAGCCCGAGGCCATGTAGCCCGCCGTGTAGGCGCCGGTCTCAAGCCCGTCGAACAGGCTGCGGGCGGTCTCGCCATGGGCGGTGACGTCGAACACGCGCTGGAGCGCCGCGCGGTCGCCGAGCGCCGCCTCGACGGCGTCGGCGAAGCGGGCAAGCGCCCTGGTATGGACCGACTTTGCGCCCTGGTATCCGCCGAGCTTCATGGAAATCTGGCTCACGTCACGACTCCTTTGCCGCCGCGGGGCCTGACGCCCCCGGCGCTTGCGATGCCATAGAAAGACCGATCCGGCCGGGAGGGCCGCCTTGACGCAACGGACATCAGACCTGGTCGCCCCCGGACATGTGCGGCACCGTCTCGCCGGTCTCGGTGAAGGTGCGCGTCACCTGGCGCTCGGCATAGATCCACAGGATGGTCAGCGGGCCGGTCCCGACATTGATGAAGCGGTGGGGCAGGTTGGCGGGGATGAAGCTGGTGTCGAAGGCGCCCAGCCGCGACACCTCGCCATCCACATGCACCTCCGC
Source organism: Pseudomonadota bacterium (assembly GCA_023389135.1). Lineage (GTDB taxonomy): Bacteria > Pseudomonadota > Alphaproteobacteria > Rhizobiales > Methylopilaceae > Agaricicola. The sequence continues at coordinate 2,799 of JAEWEX010000128.1, forward strand.
CTCGCCTTCGAGGATCGTGACCTGCTCGGCGCAGTTGTGGCTGTGCATGGGCGCGCCGGCGCCGGCGGGGAACACCGTGGTGCCGGTGGTGAAGGGCGTGGACGGCGCATTGTCGACGCCGACCATGAGCCTGGTCTCCACCGCATTGCCGCGGCTGAACACCTTGATGTCGCCGTAGCGGACGACCGTCGCGCGATCCGTCATCTCATTCTCCTGTTTCCAAATCCGAACCGTCCCGGGAGGGCTTCCCTATCATGACCACGCCGACGCCGCGCCGCGTGCGCGAGGCCGACCTCGCCGCCTTCATCGAGCGGGCGCTCGCCGCCAGCGGCATCGAGCCGGAGGATGCGCGCAAGGTCGCGGCGCTGATGGCCGAGGCCGACCTGATCGGCGCGGACGCCCATGGCGTGTTCCGCCTGCCGCAATATGTCCGCCGCATCCGCGCCGGCGGCATCAACACGCGGCCGCGCATCAAGGTCGCGCGCGAGCGCACGGCGACCGCCCTGCTGGACGGCGACAACGCCATGGGCCACCTGGTCATGAGCCGGGCGGCGGAGATCGCCGTCGAGAAGGCGCGCAGCACGGGCGTGGCGTGGGTCGGGGCCTATCATTCCAACCATGCCGGGCCCGCCTCGCTCTACGCGCGCATGCCGCTGGCCGAGAACATGATCGGACTGTACGTCGCGGTCGGCAGCGCCAACCACATGCCGCCCTGGGGCGGGACGGACATGCTGCTGTCCACCAACCCGATCGCGGTGGCGATCCCGTCGGGCGCCAATCCGCCGATCATCCTCGACATGGCGACCACCGTCGCGGCCTACGGCAAGGTCAAGGCCAAGGCCCAGCGCGGCGAGCAGATGCCCGAGGGCTGGATGATCGACCGCACGGGCCGGCCGCTGACAGACCCCAAGCGTTCCTCGGAGGGCTTCCTGCTGCCCATCGGCGGGCCCAAGGGCTACGGGCTGGCCCTGATCTTCGGGTTGCTGGCCGGCACGCTGAACGGCGCCGCGTTCGGCCGCGACGTGGTGGACTTCAACGCCGACGACACCACCACCACCAATACCGGCCACTTCATCGTGGCGCTGGACATCGAGGCGTTCACGGACCTCGGCGCCTTCAAGGCGGAGGTCGACGAGGTGTGGGCCACCATGAAGGGCTCCGCCACGCTGCCCGGCGTCGACGGCATCCGGCTGCCCGGCGAGCGGCTGGCGGCCACCGCCGCGGACAATGCGGCCAACGGCATCCCGGTCGCCGCCGCCCTGGACGTGACGCTCGGGAGGCTTGCAAGCGAGCTCGGAATCGCGCCGTTGTAGCGGCGCGGTCCCGCCCCGTCCCGAAAGCCCGCCCCCGTGCTGCTCCAGCTCCTGTCCACCGTCGCGCCGGTGATGGTCATCATCGGCTTCGGCTATGTCTGGGCGCGGATGCGCTATGCGTTCGACATGGAGACGGTCGGCGCCATCGTGCTGAAGATCGGCTCGCCGGCGCTGATCTTCTC